>JANOHH010000104.1:0-12493 GCA_031406395.1 Verrucomicrobiota bacterium
GGTTGACGGTGCCGTGTAAACGCGGCGATCAAAGGTGATGATGCCCGTACCCGGCACGGCAAAGCTGCCAGAGACCACAAGGGCGAAATCCTGATCAATGACCGCCGGCGTGTCGCGGCGAGCGTCCATGACCACATTGCGCGCGCGGATGCGGACGATGTATTCGCCGGCGACGGGCACGGCGAGATGCACGGCTTCGACGTTGTTGATGCTGTCGAATGTCGGTGCGTCCGCAATAGATTCACCCGCATTGAACTGGTTGCCGTGATAGGTATGGCCATCGGGTGCGAACACTTCGAGATCGAGGTCGTTTACGAGTGCTGGCACGGTGACCGGCGAGCCAGGGACATCAGTGTAGGTGAGCGTAACCTTCAGTGATTCTCCCGCACCGGCGATCAGCACGCGCTGTTCAAACTGCTGATTGTTCGTGAGCAGAACGGATTGATCCACGAATTGGTAATTCTTGGTCGAGCCGATGAGGTTGGCCAGATCCACGCGGCCCCAGCCCTCGTCGTTGTTCGGCACCGGGTTCGCTTCCTGCGGAAATCCAACATCAATCGGATCGCCGTTCTCGTCGAGCACCGTCGAACCGATACCGGCTTCGTCCATGTCCGTGGCCGAATTGATCAGTGCGGCCTTCACGAGGGCAGGGGAGGGAGTGGCATTCGTGTGGGACTGCCGCCAATACTGAACGAATACCGCCGCGGCGCCTGCGACATGCGGGCCGGACTGGCTGGTGCCGCCTTGATACATGTAGTTCGGGGAAATTTCGCCCCAAGCGTTGTTGTCGTCCGCATAAACCGAGCGCAACGACGCGATCCAGGTGCCCGGCGCGGTGACATCGGGTTTAATGCGGCCATCCTCGCACGGACCGCGACTGGAAAAGTCTGCCATTGCATCTGGACCATCACCATAAACCAGCAGATCGGGCCGGTCGTTCTGCGCCGCCCCCGTCGCGATGACATTTTTCGCAACGGCCGGACTGCCGATGGTGCGCTCCCCAGGACCAGCATTGCCGGCAGAGAATTCCAGAATGTAGGGCTGATCGCCTGCGGCGAAAGTGTCGCTGACGGCGTCGCGAACGAGGGCGTCAAATTCCATCGCACTGAGATCGTAGCGGCCTTGCGTGTCGTCACCCCAACTGTTCGAGCCGATGTCCGCCCCAGCGGTTTTGGCGTCGCGGGTGAGTTGCTCGAAGGTGGCGTTCGTATAGGTGTAACCTCCCAGACCGTCGAAGATTCGTTGCGCGATGAGGCTGGCGCCGGGCGCGACGCCAAGGCCGTAGCGAAATCCGTTCGCGTCCACCTCACCGGTGGCGGCGTTGCCCGCGACAATGCCTGCGACATGCGTGCCGTGGCTATGCTCATCGGCCGCGTCATCCACCGCGCCGTAATGGAACAAGGCGGCGACCCGGCCGGCGATGTCCGGGTGCATCGCATTGGTGTCCCCGCTATCGAGGCCACTGTCGGCGACGGCCACGGTCACGCCGGCGCCGGTGAAACCAAGTTGATGCACCGTGGCGAGCGTTCCGGAGTTGCCATCATTGCCCGCGACAATCTTGGTGGCGATTTCATCGTTCAACTTCATGCGGGGCGACGGCTCGATCCACAGCACGGCTGGGGATTCGGCGAGTTGTTGCAGTCGGTTCGGCGCGATGGTGCCGCGCAGAATTGTTCCCTGTGCCAGAACGCTTTCGCCATGCACGCGGGCGAAGTCGCCGCGGACCGCCGCAGCGGCATTCGGTTTGGCGCGCGGCGCGAGGAGCACGCTGACTTCCAGGTCGGATTTTTGCTTTCCCTTAATCGCGGCTGTAGTGGGCAAATTGCCATGAATCTTGTGTTCTGGCTTGAACGGGCCCACCCAGCGCACCAAGGGCAGGGCGCGAAGTTGACCGGGGCGAACCTGATCAAGCTGCGCGATGAACGCGTCGTCGGGAACGTAGGTCAGCAGGTCAACGCCGAGATTGTTCAACTGTTGTCGCTGCGTCAGCGTCGGGATCGTTTCGAATTGAATCAAGAACAAGCCGCTGACGGGGCTTTCGGCTGCGTTCGCGGCAGCTTGGGTGCTCCGGGCGGTTTGCGCAAGAGTGGGAGGCGGCGTGAGGGTTTCGTTGCGAAGGCGGATGGATTTTGCGGGGGCGGCGGTCACGCCAAGGCTGAAACACAAACCCAGCAGAATTAGTCTGCCGGTGCGGCGGGTGAAACAACGAGACTGCACGGTGGCATCGTAAGTGAGAAACAAGGCGAACACAAGCTGGCGGTTGGGCGCGATGCTACCGCAGCGGCCGGGTGGAACGTTCCTGGAGCCAGCGTACGTCCACGTTGTTTGGCGAGGAAAAACTGTCGTTCACGAAGCCGCCTGGGACCAAGGGAGGCATGGTGCGGTCGTCGCGCCAACGGCGAATTTCCGAGTGCCCGTCGGCGAAGGAGAATCCGCACGCACGGTGGTGGTAGAAGCCAGGCAGATCGTAAAAGCCATAGCTCCCGGGCTGATCGGGCCAACCGGCCATGCGCGTGCCGAAATTACCCATGTCAATACTGTCCTCGCGCATGTCGAGAAACACAAAAGTATTTGCCGGCCCGGGGTCCTGGAGTTCGGTTTGTTTCAGATAAATTTTGTAGGCGCTAAAGATCGGCCCCCAGTTGCCGTCCGTGCCACCCCAGCCGCCGAGGAAGATGTTCATGGAAATGCTGCGTACGCGCGGCTTGAACTCGCCGTCGATAACCGTGCCTGAGCGGTCAGCAGGACATTTCCAGATGCCGAGATTTTTGCCACAGTACGCCCACATCGGGCTTTTCTTGATGGTCAGGTCAGGGTTCCAATCCGTGGGATCAGTCCCGGAAGGGTTCAGCGTGCCGGTGACCCAGGCGTAGTCCGCCGTCCATAGCTTGTCCCAGTCGAGCGATTCGCTGGCATAGAGCAACCGGCCGTTGCTGTCGTCCGAATACATCTGCCACGCGAGGGTCAGTTGCCGATGGTTGTTCAGGCACGAAATCCCGTGCGTCTTGAGCTTGGCTTTGTTGAGGGCCGGCAAGAGCATCGCGGCAAGTATCCCGATGATGGCAATGACGACGAGCAATTCGATGAGCGTAAATGCCTTTGGCCGCAGGGGACGTAAGGCAGCTCGATCGATCAGCGCTGGAGGTTGAAAACGCATACGGCTCGGAAAAATAGTCCATCTGAAACCGGTGAATTGCAAGTGACAAGGATTGCGGCAGCGGTGTGACAAGTCTAAGCGCAAGCGAAGGGGTCAGTCCTTGAATTGCTTGATTCCACTTTGCACGCGGCGGTAGTCCGCCAATTCCTCGATGGGCACCGCTTGAACGGAGAAAAGGCTTTTCACGGTCTTGGGAACTTTCCAGCGCCAATGCTCGACATGGCCGTCCGCAAAGGAAAAGTTACCGCCGGTTTGGTGACGGTTTGCCGGAATGTCCCACCACGCCCGCGCATCGCCCCAGAACTGCTGCGTCGGAATCCCAAACAGCGAGTCAAATATGGAATCCTCATGGACGTCGAGGAACACGATCAGTTGCGAGGTGGGCGGGTTGCGGATGGTTGAAAATTTTTTGTTCGTGGGGAGGAAATTGTTGATGTTGGGAGCGAACTCTGGCCACCCGTTGCAGGATTGACTGAGGTTGTAACTGCGCAGGCGCGGTAGGGGCAGCTTCGTGCCGTCGGCCGTCTCCAGGCTGGCAAGATCCGCCGGACACCGGTAGATCCCCAGCGCCTGATTGTAAGGAAACAATAGCCCGTTCTGGATGCCCACCGGGTCGGAGTCGTAGCGGGCATTGTTGGTACACCACGACCCGCCGGAAGCCAGGGCGCTGCCGGAAGCAATGTCGGCGACGGAATTATTCGGCGGCAGCAAATCCTCGTGGTCCAGCGCGTAAAGATGCCAGCACGTGGAGAGTTGCTTGAGATTATTCATACAGGCGATCCTGTGGGCGCGGGCTTTGGCCTTGCTCAGCGCCGGCAACAGGAGCGCGGCGAGAATCGCGATGATGGCAATCACGACCAGCAATTCGATGAGCGTGAAGGCCCATCGTCGCGGGGGGCGAAATTTGCGTGATCGGAACCGAGTTAAAAATTGCAAACTCATTTGGCTCGTAAAAAGAGTCCATCCGCCCCGCACGAAATGCAAGCGGCAAGCGGCCCAACGAACCGGCGGGCGAGTTTGAACTTTGAACTTCGCGCGGTTTCCCGTACAACCCTTGCGTGTCCGAACTGTTCCGCCAGCCGATTGATGCCAGTACGCGCTATTGCGCGGTATTCGGGCATCCCATCCGACATTCGGCCTCGCCCGCGATGCAGAACGCGGGCATCGCCGCGCTGGGGCTTAACTGGCGCTACCTGGCGTTCGAAGTGCAGCCGGAAAATTTGCGCGAAGCCATTGCGGGGGCAAAACGCATGGGTTTTGTGGGGTTGAACCTGACCGTGCCGCATAAGTTGCTCGCGGTCGAAATGGTGGACGTGCTCGACGGCTCGGCGAAAACCTGGGGCGCCGTAAATACGATTCGCTTTGCACTGGACGGCGACGGAATTATCCGCAGCCACGGTTTCAATACTGACGCCGAAGCCATCACTCGCTCGCTGTGGGAAGATCTGGGCGTGGAGTTGCGGGGGGCTAAAGTGTTGTTGCTCGGGGCTGGCGGGGCTGGGCGCGTGGCGGCGATGAAGCTGGCCGCCGATGGGGTAGGGGAATTGCACCTGGTCAACCGCACCGAAGCCAAGGCCGCGGCGGTCGCCGATGAAATCCGCACGCGCAATCCGGTCGTCAAGGTCAATCTCGGCTATCCGCGCGGGGAAGTGGATCTGGTATTAAACGCCACCTCGCTGGGCTTGAAGCCAGCGGATCCTTTTCCGGTCGCGGTGGAAAAGTTTTCCCTTCGTCAGGCGCGGGCCGTTTACGACATGGTGTATCGCCCGGCGGAAACCGCCTTGCTGCGCGCCGCCAAGACCGCAGGCTGCCGCACCGCCAACGGCCTCGGAATGTTGTTGTATCAGGGCGCGAAGGCGCTGGAAATCTGGAGCGGCCAACCGGCGCCCACGGAAGTCATGCGGCGCGCTTTGGCACAAAATGTATATGGGAATTGAACCGATCTTTGATCCCGAAGTCTGGTCGCGCGTGCCCTTCCATTTTTGGTCGCTCGTGTTCTTTGTGTTCGGCAGAATCGTCGGGAGTTTCCTGAATGTGTGCATTCACCGGATGCCGCTGGGCCTGAGTATCGTGTCGCCGCCGTCGCATTGTCCGCATTGCAAGTATTCGATCCCGTGGTTTCTGAATCTCCCGCTGGCTACCTGGCTCTCGCTGCGCGGGAAATGCAAGAACTGCGGCGCGCCGATTTCGGCGCGTTATTTTGTGGTGGAACTCCTGACTGGCGTGGCGTTCGTCGGTTGCTGGCTGGCCTTTGGCCGCGAATCGGCCTGGCTCGCGTTGGTTTATTCGCTTTTCCTGGCCGGCCTGATCACCGCCACCTTTATTGACTTCGAGCATTTCATCATTCCGGACGAGATCACCCTCGGCGGCATGATCGTGGGCTTTCTCCTGTCCCTGGCGTTGCCCGCTCTGCACGGAGAAACGATGGCCACGACCAGCTTGATCCGGAGTCTGCTCGGCATCGGGGTCGGTGGTGGCTTGGTGTATTTCATTTTGCGGATGGGCAAGCTGTTGTTCGGTCGGCAGAAGATTGAACTGCCGCCGGACACCCGGATTGTCTTCTCCGAATCCGCCGTTCATCTGCCCGACCGTGATATTCCGTACGAGGAGATTTTCTATCGCCAGTCCGACACCATCCGCATGCAAGTGCGCCGGGTGGAACTCGTGGATCGTAGTTATCGGGACGTGACCGTCCGCCTGTCGTTGCTGGCGAAGCGGCTGGAAATTGGCGAGGATCAATTGGATCCGGAGCAATGCCGGCACCTGGAAGTGGTGGCATCGGAACTGGTGCTGCCGCGCGAGGCGATGGGCCTGGGAGACGTGAAATTCATGGCCGCCATTGGCGCGTTCCTCGGCTGGCAGGCAACGATTTTCTCGTTAATGGTCAGCTCCATGATCGGCTCGGTGGTGGGCATCACGCTCATCGTATTAGGCAAGCGGGAATGGTCCTCACGCCTGCCCTACGGGCCTTATATCGCGGCGGCGGCGGTGGTCTGGGTGTTCGCCGGGCAACGGATTCTCGCCTGGATTTTTGGTGGCGGCCCCGGTCCGTTTTGAAAAGATCCGACAGAAAAGAACCGGCGCTTGCCTTGCGATCCAACTCCAGCTACAGTTCGCCATTCACTTCTGATTGAGGCGCGATGGAAACATTGATGGCAGCAAAGCGGTTGTTATCCCCAAACGGGTTCTCCCAAGTTTTCCGCGACCCCAGCCTTCGCTGGCTGTTCGCCGCCAGCCTTATGGCCACCCCCGATCCGGTGTTGCCAGGGTGGTCGCACGCTACGTCGACGTTGTTTCACGTGCGGTTTGAGGAGGCAGATTGGCCCGGGCAATGGCACACGGCTTCGGTGACGGTAGATTACGGGAAGTTTGCGGAGCGCTTTTCGGGATTTGCGTTACAGCGCACAGGCAAGCGGCTGGTTCCGGCTTTGGCAGCGACAGGAATACCCAACACGGCAACCGATGCAGTCTCGACGGGGATTTGGTTCAAGCCGGGTTGGACGAATGCGGCGGCGGGCGGCGTCGGACCGGGAGACGCAGCACCGGTGGTGGAGATGGTGGTGGTGGGTTGGTCATCACAGAAAAATGGGGAGGCCTCGGCTTTGTTGCTGGTTGGGGCGGGCGGCACGAGCGAATGTTTTACGAATTCGCCTTTGTACATCACCAACACCGCAACCGCCTTCGCGTCGAACCAAGGCTGGACGGTTCAATTTGACGTGCAGGGCACGAATGGGCCGGCGGACATATTTACGACGACGAATCTTTTCGACCGCAACAGCACGAACTCCCATTGGACCTGGCTGGAGCGCGGGCCATCGTGCAGCACGTATCAATACACCAACCAACCCGCCAGTCAGAGTTACTATATTCTTGGCACGATGCGGGATTCGGATTATGACGGTCTCCCGGACGCCTATGAAAAACTGGTCAGCCATACGGATCCGTTCGGTTGGACGAATCTGGATGCGGATGGCGACGGAATGCGAGACGGCTGGGAACTCCAATACTTTGGCAACTTAAATCAGACTGCCGATGGCGACACCGATGGTGACGGCGTGAACAACTTCATTGAGTACCTTCAAGGCCGTAATCCAATTGCGGGCACGGCTCCAGATTCAGGCAATCAGACGCAATTGACAATATTTACCCCGCTAAAGTAAATGTTCCAGAATTGTGCAACCGCACGCATGAAAATTATCTTCACAATATTGCGAGCGGGTTCCGTCCTTTCGTTTCCCCATTGCCCGCCCGCTCGGGATGCCAGAAAAGAGCGCCTTTCGCAGATGGCGCTTGTAGTTTTCGTCTTGGGCTTGGGAGCCGATGGCGCTGCCGGTGCAGATTCACCTTGTGTTGCGCACAGTTTCGAATACCGCAGTTGCTCGGCGTCCCGCAACTGGTGTGGCTTCCCGCCGTATGTGCCGGTCACTCCGACGACAAAGTATCGCACGCAAACAATGCAGGATTCGGCATCAGGCTACGATTTGTCAGCTTATCTGGCTGCGAGTGGAAGTGCTATGGGCACCGGGCTGCGGAACTCGGTCGAGGGACAGATTCTTTTTTCCGCGTCCGGAACCACAACGAATTGGGGCGCGGAGTGTCACCTCAATCCGTCTCAAGTGGGATTCATTCATATTGAGGCCCCGCAAGATGTGATTCTTGACCAACAGCCGGCTGGGAGTTCTCCTCCGTGGATGATCACTTACCGTCCGGGGGGTGTTTCGGCGCGGATCCAATTTGATCCAACCGTTCCCGGATCGGAAGTCAGGCGCTACGATTCGGATTGTACGATCATCACCACGACCGTTTACCCGCTGGTAAACGACTACGCGCTGGTCGGGCAAAGCATCTCGGCCACGACCAGCAACCTGGTAAACACTTCGTCTTGGACCGCCGCCAGCCGCAGTTTTGCCCTCTCCGATGAATCCAAACGTGAAACCGTGGAAGCGGCGATTATTTCGCAAGATTTATCGTCTTGTCCTACGGGTGGTTGGAGTCGCCCGGCAATTGCCGCCAGCAGCAGTATGATCGGAAACTCGGTGTCCGTTACCAAGGTTGGTTACCAAATAAAACTTCCCCAGACAGAACCGGACACCACCTATCTCTTGTCCTGGAAGGTGCGGGTTTATGATGCCAGTGGGAATCTTTCCAGCGAGGAACCAGCCGAGGCTTCCTTGCAGGGAACCGGAGGCGAAATCTCAACCGAGGAAATGATCTTGCTCCCGCCCCTGAACGTTGGCGGCAGCAAAATCGTGGACGAAGCCAGCCTTGAAATTAGAATCGTAAATGGGGGCGGCGGGTGCTGCGGAGGCTCGGTGGCGGCGGGTCAAGGGTCAACCCGGCTGGACAGCGTGGAGGTGGAAATCGGGCTCGGAACCGGCCGGTTTGGTCGTGGCGGCGGGCAGTTGTACATTAATCAGGAATCGTTGGATGGTTCGTCCGCCACCCCCGCCTCCCTGAAATTTGCCGGCGACACAAACCAGTTTGAAGTTATCAATGATGCCGGGGGGATTCGCCAGGTCTTGGGTGCGCAAGCCTTGGCTGATGTGATTGCCACCAGCCAATACGGTTATGAGATCAGGTTGTATTCGGTTACCAATGTCGGTGCCAAGGTCGGCGGAACCTACACAGTTAGCAACCCGCCCCACACCATCTGGACGGTTCGCAACCCTGATGTGGATTTGGCGACCAACCGACTGCAAGCGATCGAAACGCGGGGCAGCAAAGCCATCACCAATGAATACCAATGGTCCGCCACCAACCAGACCTGGACTTACATTTCCGGCAACGGGCTGCGCACCGAAACCAAATCGATTGAATGGGATCCAACCAACAAGGTGCGCTCGGAAATCCGGAAGATTTTCACCGGTACGAACGAGTTGGTCCAGCAGCAAGTTAAGAAATACAAAATCCATGCTTTTGGTATGTTTGCGGAATCAGTTGGCATGGTCTTGGACGAAACCCGGATTGGGCTGCCGGGTTCGGAAATCACGACGACCAATACCTACATCAATAACCTCATTGCGCCGCGGCTGGATACCGTCACCCGCAGCGATGGTTCGTGGGAAACTTACTCCTTTGACGGGCAAGGCCGGGTTTTGCTACGATATTTCTCCTGTTACTTCGATCAAGGGCCAGTGAAAGACTGGAGTCGTACCCGCTACACCCAGTACTATTACACGCCGTTCGCTGGAAGCGGCGACGATGGGAGTGCAACCAATTCCGAGCCGAGAACCACCGGTCAAGGGTTTTTCGGGCAGATTTTTTCCTCTAGTTTTCTGGTGCGGCGACCCGATGAACGGATCGAAATTCAACCCACAAAAATCACCGGCAACTGGGACGATGCGACGCACCTCTTTACCACCCATCGCTATTACACCAACGGAACCTTCCGCGGATACTTGCAGAGCACCTTCCGCCCGGATGGAACCGCGGCCCTCTATTCATACGCGACGGACTCGACTCAAAGCATCGTCACGGTTCTGGCCGGCCAGCCGGACCCGGCCAACGCCACCAATATTCTCGACGGCACCAAAACGGTGACGGTCGTCGGGTTGGCCGGGCAGACATTTTCCAACGTTGTGTACGCCGTACCGCAGACTGACATCATTTTGTCGCAGGAGATATACAGTGATTTCGATGAAGTGTTCCGGGCCCGTCGGATCACCTATCTCGACGGCACGTTCAAACAAGTCAGTTACGATTGTTGCGGGTTGGAATACGAAATTGACCGGGATGGCAGCCGCACCGATTACACCTACGACGACCTAAAACGCCTGCAAACGGCCACCCGCAACGGCGTCACCACGCTTTACACTTACGATGGGGCGGGACGACTTCTCTCCACCACCCGGCGGGGGAGGGATAATTCCAGCATCGTTCTCGATCGCTCGGTGTACGATGCGGCGGGTCGGCTGACGGCACGAACCAATGCGCTGGGTCAACCAACCCTGTTTTCCGAAACCGTCGTCAATCACCAAACCTTGAAGGTGGTGGTCAATCCCGATGGTGGAACGATTACCAACTTCCTGGCCCGGGATGGTTCCCTCTTGGAAGTCTCTGGATCGGCCGCCCGTCCGATTCGCTATTTGTATGACACCACCTTCGATGGCGTGTCCGGCAGCCTGTTCACCACGCGGCAGGAGATTCGCCTTGCGACCAGCGGTGCCACGAACGAGTGGGTGCAGACCTTGACCGACCCGGCGGGGCGACTTTACAAAACGATCTATTCTGCCGCGCAAACGCCGCTGCCGTTCGATCGGTTCACCTACAACCCCAAGGGACTCCTGACCAACCAGGTCGACGCCGACGGGATAATCACCTTGTTCCGCTACAATGAGAAGGCGGAACGTGAATACACAATTCTGGACACGGACCGCAATTCCACGATTGATTACGCGGGCATGGACCGGATCACCCGGACCGTCAACGACATCATCACCAACGGCTCCGGTTTTGTGGTTCGGCGGACCTCCGTCTATCTGTGGAGCACGAACAACTCGGCGGTTTCCAATCTGATCTCCACCACCGAAACTTCCACCGACGGCCTACGTTCGTGGAGCAGCATTTGGAACAACGGCACGCCGGTCACCCGCCAGTCGCACATCGTGTATGACGCGGCCACTGGCTATCGCTACGTAACCAATACCGCGCCGGATAATTCCTACTCCGTCGCCATTACGCGCCACGGCACGAATGTTTCCGTGACGCAGTTCGATGCGCTCGACCATCAACTCGCAGCCATCAACTATTCGTACGACGCCCACGGACGTCCGAACACGGTGACGGACGCCCGCATCGGAACGACCCGCTACACCTTCAATCACGCCGACCAAGTCACAACCGTCACCACCCCCGATCCGGGCCCGGGCGCGCAGACCACCACAATCTTTTACGACACCATGGGGCGCGTCTGGAAAACCACGCTGCCGGACAACACGAGCGTGACGAATGAATACTTCCTCACCGGTCAATTGAAGAAAACCTATGGCTCGCGAACCTACCCGGTGGAATACACCTACGACGCCCAAGGCCGGCTGAAGACCATGAAGACGTGGCAGGATTTTGCCGGCAACAGCGGCACGGCCGCGACGATCTGGAATTACGACCTCGATCGTGGCTGGCTGACGAACAAAACCTATGATGGCGGGGCCGCCGGACCGACTTACACCTACACCGCCGCCGGTCGTCTGGCGACACGCACCTGGGCACGCGGACTTGCGACCACTTACTCCCATAATAACGCGGGCGACTTGAGTGCGGTGTTTTATTCCGATGGGACGGCGGTCGTCACCAACGCCTACAACCGGCTCGGTTTGCCGACGGGCGTGACCAGTGGCGGTACGGTTTCCGCGTTCACCTACAATGAAGTGAATCAATTGCTCGGCGAAACCTACACGGGCGGGCCGCTGAACGGCTTTAGCCTGACAAATGGATACGATCGCCTGCTTCGGCGCACTGCCGTGGGCGTGAGTAACTATTCGACGACCCTCACGACCTACGGTTACGACCACGCCTCCCGTTTGAAGACGGTCACGAGCGGGGCAACCACCGCCAGCTACACTTACCTTGCCAACTCGCCGCTCGTGGCCCAAATTGCCTTCACCAACGACCAAACGTTGCGTATGACCTTGACGAAGCAATACGACCTGCTCAATCGGCTGACGAGCATTACGAATCAGGCGAGCGCTTCACCTGCGATTGGTTTCCGGTACGTGTACAACTCGGTGAATCAACGAACGAGTGTGACGAACGCCGAAGGCGCGCGGTGGGTGTATCAATACGATTCGCTTGGGCAAGTTGTTTCGGGCAAGAAATACTGGAGCGATGGAACGCAAGTGGCCGGACAGCAGTTTGAGTACACGTTTGACGACATTGGAAATCGCAAAACCGCCGCCAGCGGTGGTGATCAGTTCGGGGTAAATCTTCGTAGCGCCGGCTACACGAATAACGCACTCAACCAAGTCACCAGTCGTGGTGTTCCGGGATTTGTGGATATTCTTGGCTCCGCCGCGAACTCGGCGACAGTGACGGTCAACAATCAGCCCACTTACCGGTATGGAGATTACTTCCGGGCTGAACTCACCGTCACGAATCCCAGCGCCCCGGTTTTTCTCGGCATCACCAATGTGGCCGTGCTCAACAATGGAACGAACGTGGACATTGTGAGCAGTGTCATTGGCCACGCCCTGGTCGCCCAGGCACCCGAAGCTTTCACCTATGACGCGGATGGCAACCTGACCAGTGATGGGCGATGGACTTACACATGGGATGCGGAGAATCGTCCAATCAAATCCGAGAGCCTGGCCACTTTGCCCTCGGCGGCGCGCGTCCGCGAGG
>JANOHH010001151.1:0-1395 GCA_031406395.1 Verrucomicrobiota bacterium
TTGGAGGAACTGCGCCGGTTGGGCGGTGAAGTGCAAGCCGTGCTGGCCGGGATTCGCGGTGCGAGCGAGGCCTCCGTCGAGCAGTTGACCGGACAGACCTTTCTGCAGGTGCGGGTGGACTCGCAGGCGATTGCGCGTTACGGCGTGCCGACGCGCAACGTGTTAAACGTCGTCGAGGCCGTCGGCTCGCGGCGGGTGGGCGACGTGTGCGAAGGACAACGGCGCTTCCCGCTCGTGGTGCGTCTGCCGGATCGGCAAAGAACGGACCCCGATGCGCTGGCGGCAACGCTCATTCCCACGGCCGCCGGACCGGTGTTGCCTTTGAATCAAGTGGCGAAGATCACCGAGCTGGAAGGGCCATCCACCATCACCCGCGAGTGGGGCCAACGGCGCATCACGGTGCAATGCAACGTGCGCGGGCGTGACGTCAAAAGCTTCGTGGCGGAAGGGCGGTCGATAATTGCGGCCCAAGTGATACTACCCGACGGCTACACGATCGAATGGGGCGGGCAGTTCGAGAACATGGAACGCGCGAATCGGAAGCTGCTGTTCGTGGTGCCTATGGCGCTGGCGCTGATCTTCGTGCTGCTGTTCTTCAGCCTGAAAACCTTGCGCGAAGTGCTCATCGTGGCGTCGGGCATTCCACTGGGACTGGTGGGTGGCGTGCTGGCGTTGTGGCTGCGCGACCTGCCGTTCACGGTGGGTTCGGCCATCGGCTTCATCGCGTTGAGCGGGGTCGCGATTCTGAACGGGCTGGTGCTGGTAACTTTCATCAAGCAGAAGCTCGAGGAGGGGACACCGTTGGAGCAAGCCGTGCGCGAAGGCTGTCGGGTCCGGCTGCGTCCAGTGCTGATGACGGCGCTGGTGGCGGCGGTGGGCTTCATCCCGATGGCGGTGAACGTCGGCGTGGGCGGTGAAGTCCAGCGTCCACTGGCGACGGTCGTCATCGGCGGCATTTTCACGAACACTCTGTTGACCTTGCTGGTGTTGCCGGCGCTATACACTTTGCTGAAAGGGAAGCTGGCCAACAAAGTGGCGGCGTGATCGTCGGGGCATCAATTGGCGAATGCCATCAGGCGGCGCGCCGGAACTTTTGGGCGATCACCGCGAACAACAGGGTCACGCCCAGCACACAGACGATCGCCGCACCCGTTGGCACGTCGAGCTTGAACGACGCGTAGAGTCCGCACACGCTCGCCAGGGTCGCC
Organism: Verrucomicrobiota bacterium; assembly: GCA_031406395.1. Taxonomy (GTDB): domain Bacteria; phylum Verrucomicrobiota; class Verrucomicrobiia; order Limisphaerales; family JADLHS01; genus JADLHS01. The sequence continues at coordinate 1,209 of JANOHH010001151.1, forward strand.
ACGCACCAGCCGATGGCGAGTCGCGCCGGCAGGGAGGCCGCGAGATAGGTCCCGCACGCGGCCGGCACGATGAGATACGAAAACACCATGAGCACCCCACCGAGCTGCACAAAACTGGTCACGATCAAACCGAACAGCGCGTAGAAAAGAAAATCCCAGAACCAAACTTTCATCCCGCTTCCCTCGG
>JANOHH010001169.1:0-6535 GCA_031406395.1 Verrucomicrobiota bacterium
GACCATCACTTCGCCCAGCTTGATCGGGGGCGCATAGGATTTCACATCATTCATCCGCCCGCGCATGTAGGGATCGAGGGAAAGATAAAGCGTGCGTACTAGGATCTGGTCGGCGGCAGGCGTGGGAATGGGCGACGTCACCAGTTTGAAATCAGACAGCTTGGGAAAGCCGTCCGGTCGTTGGGCGAGGAGGATTTGTTGGTTCATCTTTCCGGAGGCTAACCATCCATTGGTTGGCCGCAAAGCCTGTTTTGAAAGCGGCGGTTGCAGCGGACGCCTCCGCGCCCGGCCGTCGAAGCCATCGGCCCGTTGGTTTGGAGTTCCGCGTTTACGCGGCCGGGCGTGGTGCAGTCGCCGAGCCGCCTGAAGGCGGAACTCCCAGCGGGAACCGGCATGCGGCGCACCCTCTCACCAAATCAAAAACCCCCTCCCCGCATGACCGGAGAAGGGGCGACCCATCAACCAACCAGAACTCTGCGGTTTTTCGTCCAAGGGTTGTGAGCCGCGCGATATTACATCTGCCGGTCACGCTCAAGTCTCAGGAACGCCCGCCGCGGAACTGACCGCTACAGCTTCCGCAGGCGGTAGAATTTCATCCCCCCCGCGTTCGGCACGGTCACGGAGGACGTGCCGGCGCTGTTCACGACGGCATTCGTGCAAACCGTCCAGCTCGCGCCCGAACCCACCAAGGCCGATTGTTCGAGCAACGCATCGGCGGTGGTTTTGGGCCAGGACAACACGACGGAATTTCCGGCCCCACTGGCAAGCAAGCTCGCCGGCGGTCCAATGACCACGGTTCCGCTATTGGTGATGGTCCGCGCGCTGACGCCATTGGTCAGCAGCCGCGAAACCACCGACCACGGGTAATTGCCAGCGCTGGCGTAGGCGTGCGTGGCGTATTGGTTGGTGCTGTGGGACGAAGCATCACCAAAATTCCAGTCAAAGGTGACCGTGCCCACCACATTGCTGAGCGTGGGCAGCACTGTGAACGGCGCGCTCCAGGTTGCCGGATAGCTGGGCGGCACGAGTGTCTGGGCGCTGATGGAAAATGGCCCTTGCGCGACCGCAACGGTGCCCGTGTAAAGTGCGGAATCCACAAAAGAATTCCATGCGGCAAAAGTGAACTTATTAGTGCCCACAAAACCCTGGTTGGGATAGTAGATTGCCGCCCAGTTGGTCGTGTTCCAGTTGGTAACCCCCACCGTGCCGTTGGCGGGTTGCGAGATGACGCGCGCGGTGACGGACTGGATAGGGGTGTTGGTATCCCGAACGGAGAGCGGAATGACCAGGCGGGCTCCGCTGGTGGTGTTCGTCGAGACATTCGCAGCGATCGCTGCTTTCCAAGATGTAGCGCTGCCTGGGTTTCCTGAACTATCGTGGCAGAGGTAACACCCGACGATCGCACCGCGAAAGAGTTTCTTCGAACCATAAGCACCAGTGCTCAGCGTTTGGTCTGACTGTGACTTCGAAAGGATGGTGCCGCTCTCATCCCCGCCATGACAGGCATCGCAGCCATCGCCATTCGCGCCGGACTTGCCGAAGTGGCCTCCGTCCGCCCAATTGTTGCCAAACTCATGGGCGCCGTGAGGCCCCACGCCGGTGCTCGGGATCGTGTTATGACAGGCGTTGCAATCCGAGAGCATGCCTTCATGCGACTGGACTTGCAGGACGCGCAGGTTGTCGTTCCGGTCCGCTGGGAACTCGGCGTGCGACGAGCCGTGGCAGGCGGAACATTGGAGTTTGCCGTGATTGGTGGAATAGCGGTAGAGCGAGTAGTTACCGAAAGCGAGGTTGGTCGTAGTGGCAAAAGTGTTATCCACGGGCTGGCGGACACCTCCGGTTGCATAATTAGTGAAAGCGGTGGTGTAGCGGATCGGATTGCTGCCGACACTGGCGGCGTTGCCTACGTGACAACTCTGACAATCCGGCAGATCAATCCAGCCCACGCGATTGGTGGCCCCGACCAACGCCATCGAGCCATGGCAACTCTGGCATTGGATGGCCGAAAGGCCGTTGGTGGAAACCGCATCCGCCATGACCCCGCGCAGGGCGTGCGTCGTCGCGCCGGGGTGGCACTGAAAGCAGGAAGAACGATCTGTATTGCTGCCCAGCGTCAGGCCGGTGGCCGGATCGATCACGGCCGCGTGCTGCGAATGGATGGAGCGGGTCAGCGGCGGAATGGTGCCCCAACCACTGCCCGCCTGGGCGGTGGACTTGTGACAGCGGACGCAAAGGACCGGGGTACCATCGGCCACAACCGTGCGGTAAAGGCCGGTCGGATTGTAGCCATTGCTGGACAGGATGCCCGGATACGTCGCCGGGTTCCGAAGCTCATCATGCCGGCGCAGGATGTTGAGTCGGTAATCATGCTCGGGGTTGTCGTTCCAGACCCAGCCGTTGGTAGGCTGAGCCGCGGCAACGGTACCCGAAGCGTGGCAGACGCGGCAGTTGACTTCATCCGAGATTGCCAGCACCACGTCATTGGTCGCCAAGGCCGTGGTGTTCGTGCGCACAATCACCCGCATCATTGGAAAGGAATTTTTTTTCATTTTATCATCGAACGGCGTCATCGGAATACCCTCGGCGCTAAACAAACCATTGGTGATGTTGTACGTCATGGCGCGAGCGGTCGTGCCGGGCATGCCATAGCCATTCAAGCCCATGTCGGCCGCCAGGTTGGTGCCAAACAATTGCGGCGCATACTGCCAGAATTCCGTCTTGCCCACCGACGTGGAATTGGTGGAGCCATCGGGATCCGCGATCGCCTGATAGGTCACGGTGATGTTGTTGGTGTTCGTCAATCGCTTTCCCTGGTAAATCACTTGGGCGCGCAGGGTGTTGCCGGGCGGCCAGAGGGAAAAGACCGAGTAGTCGCTGTCCAGGCGGTCAACGCCCACATCATTCCACCCGATCACTTGGTTAGTGGCGGCTGGGCTGATGTGGCCTCCCAGCGCCGTCAGGAGCAGGCCGGCGGCAAAACACAATGCGGTTCGAAGGTTTGAGGTGCGGCTGGTTTTATTCATAGTGCGGAACATTTTTGCGGTCGGGCCTCTCCAGTCCCGGATTGATATGGCTATCTTTGACTAAATTGCGTGGGCGACTACTCGCCACTTGGCCAAAGCGCATCGCCTTTTGCCCTGTCTTGGTGCGAGCTTGAGCCAGTTGCGCGTTTACGGGGCTGGGCGTGGCGACAGCGCCGCCCCGCCTGAAGGCGGAACTCCCAACTGGGAAAGGCACGGGTCGCACCCGGTCACCAAATCAAAAACCCCCTCCCCGCATGACCGGGGAGGGGGCAACCAATCAACCAACCAACCAAAATCCGACTAAGGCACGTTGACCACGCGGAAGTAGGCCTGACCGTCGCCACTGCGCGTTGACGTGACCATCGAGATGTTGTTACCGGTGCCGTTGGTAACGGAGCCGACATTCAACCAGGTCCCGGTGATGTCCGAGACGGTTTGCACCTGGTATTTCTTGTTAAGCTCCGAGGCAAACTCAACTTCGGCGGCAGTGTAGATCTTCACCACGAAGCCCGGCTTGTCGAGCGCGTTCAACGGGTCGCTGCCGGCATTAAGTTCGGCGAGGTCATTCACGCCGTCGCCGTCGGAATCCTTGGCTGTCGGATTCGTGCCGGCGGAGTATTCCAAGGCGTTGCTGACGCCGTCTTGATCGGCGTCACCATTGCCATCGTAGGCAGTGATGGAGCCGAATTTCTCATTCTCCCACTTGTCCGACAACCCGTCGTGGTCGAGGTCATCCGTGAGATCGGAGATGGAGGCCTTGAGCAAGCCGATGGCGTAGGGCGCATTGTGGATGCCGGCGCTGCCTTCAACTTCGACAAACATATGATTCCAAGCGCCATTCAGGAACTTCTCTTGCCAGTTCGTTTTCATGGTGGTGCGAGTAATGGCCTTCACCAAGCCATCGGCGACGTAATTTCCATCCGCCCGATAAGTTGAGTTGGGCAACAGCGTGGAGAGACGGTCGAGCAGGTGATGAATCTCGGTCTGGATACCTTCAATCACGCCGTCTTCGTTGTAGTCCTTCCGCACCATGTTGAATTCATCAATCGGACCGTGGCAGCTCACGCAGATGTCCACTTTATCCACCGTGTTCGTGACGCCGCCGCTGATCATCGGGTAGGTCATGCTGAAGGTATGGCCACCGGCTTTGCCAAATGCTGGATCGCCCACCGCCACCGGCTGCATGTGGCAACCAACGCACACGTTCGAGATTACAAAGCTGTGCGCTCCGCTGGGAATGAACTTGCCGTAGGTGATGCCATTGACGCCCTCAACCATGTCGCCGGCTGTGCTGTCATGCGGACCGAAACTGACGCCGCCAGCCCAAGTCGGTTGGTTCAACTGGTATTTCGCAACGTTGTTTTCCGCCGAGCCATTGCGGGAGTGGTGGCAAGTCATGCAGATCGCCCCGAGTCCCACGTTGGTCACCGTGGTGCCTTCCGGGAGCGTATAGGTATTGGCCGCGCGCAATTGATGCGGCTTTGAGGCATCGTGCGGGTCATGACAGGTGGCGCAAGTTATCGCCTCGTATGCCGTGTTGGCGTTGTTGGTGACACCCGCCGTGACGAAATCCACAAAACCACTGGCCGTATGGCAGCGGACACAGGCGCCGCGGCCCGGCCCCGAGGGTGAGCGAGTGGCGACGGCGTGCCGGGAATTGCTCCACTCGGTCGCCTTGGGATGGTAGGTTAGACTATCGTGGCACTGCGCGCAGTTGCCTTGGGCCAAAGTGACCGCCAGGCGCGGCCAATTCGGAGCATTGGTGTTCCCAAACGCGTATGCATGCTCGCTGCCCGGCCCGTGACAGTTTTCGCATTGCACATTCGACACGTCCCGAAGCTCAGCTGGCATGGCGGCCCAGTTTCCGTTGGTCAACGTGGTCGGGAACATCCAACCCGTCTGCGCCGCGATATCATCAAACCCACCGTTGGCGGAGTTGGTATTCGCATCAAAGCCCACCACGTGACACTTGATGCAGTTCTGGTTGAAATGGTCGGTGCTGATACCGTCAATGGCCTCCGTGAACGCAATTGCATGTTTCGTGTGGGAGTACGGATCGAATATATTCTCGGTGAAGGGGCCGCCGCTGTGGCAGACCTTGCAGACATTCGCCCCCATATACGTTCCCGCCATGATCTTTTGCGTCAGATTGGTAGAGCCGCTGGTGAGCGAGGTGATGGTGGCTGTGATCGTATATGGTCCGGAGAGATCCGGGCGTAGCATTGTGCGCCCCGCCACCTTCCACGCCGCCGAGGTGGCCCCCGGGCGATCCGCCATCTTGTATGTAGGCACATTCGTGCCCAGCGGACTGTTGGTCAGCACCGCGCCGGAGCCGGCGGGCTTGGTGGTCAGCGACCACGTCACCGTGACATTGTCCGAGCTCGGTACCGCATTGTTGACGAGCGCATCAAGGTAGGCGGGTTGCCCGATGGCAATCGTGTTCAATCCGCTCGTGGTTTGCGCCCCGGTCAGCGAATAATCTTTGACTTCCTGTGGGGTGAGGGGACGGACCGTCAGTTGCCCTTGCAAAGCGGGAGCGGCGGCGTGGGCGCGCGTGGCGAAGCTGGCGGAGACCAAGGCAATGGCTCCCAGACTGAGCGCCGCGCGTTTGATTGCGGTGAAGGTTTTCATAGTCAGTTTTTCGATTTGTTTATTGGTTTCGGACGCTACACTAGCTTGCCCTTACATTAGACAATGCGGGGCGGGAAGCTCTCCGCCTATTGCCAAACACCGCTCATTAATTGTTCACCCAACCGCGGAGTCCTGACTTGAGGGTTGCTTATCCACAACAATTCAGGGACGAACCGGAAGAGTCCGTGGCGCCCGAGACTGGCTTGAAGTTTCCGCAGATCACCACCGGGGTCATGCGCTCACCTTTATGTGAAGGTTCGGGCGAACCGCGAAGGGCGATCGGAATCCTGCTGCAGACTTCGTTCTCTCGACTGCATCCGGTGCAACTGCAGGGACACCGCTTATGGCGATTGGGGCGGGGCGGAGGGAGCACTCGTCTCCTTGAGCCGCTGCAATACCACCATGCGATCCTGGAGGCGGGCGGCGATCTGCTTGATCTTATGGGACTGTTCGGATTGAACCTGTTGCAAGGCTTTCAGCGCCGCCTGCTGTTCGGCTTCGGATTTACTTTGCTGTGCCGCGACGAGCTGCTGCTGCGCAAGTTGAACTTTCGCCTGCATCTCGAGCGCGGCGGATTTGAATTCTTCCCTCGCGCCTTCGCGCAGCACCTGCGCGGCATCCTCAAAAGACCGGGAGGCCAGATCGGGAAACGTCTTCAACAATTCCTCGCTGATCGCCGGGTCAATCGGGGCCGGCGTCGCGGGCGTTTGGGTGCCGGGCTGGGCCGGTACGGCCGCCGAAGCCGTCACGCGACTGATGGCGCGGCTTATGTCCGACTCGAGGGCCGCTTCCCATTCCGGAGCAAGCGGAGCAATGGCTTCGACCCGAACTGCAACGGATGCAAATACTGTGAAATTTGACTGGATGGGCGTTCAGGCTGT
>JANOHH010001112.1:0-3690 GCA_031406395.1 Verrucomicrobiota bacterium
CGTTCATACGGGCAAAGACCCACTAAATCCATCAGATCAGCATCAATGCCCAGGCTACCCTCGTAATGCATGCTCGCGCCCGTGACGCAAGCACGGTGTATTTTTGACTTTAGCAGGTGAATCTGCATAAAACTTCAGTCATCCGTTGACTTGAAAAATTTTCGTCACTATAAAGATGGCCAACAGCAATACAACCCCTAGTTTATCTATGGCCAAAACTCTGCGCGTCGGAATGGTGGGTTACGGGTTCATGGGCAAGGCGCATTCCAATGCCTGGCGCCAGGCGCCGCGGTTCTTTCCGCTGAAAGCGCACGTCGAGCTGCATACCATTTGCGGTCGCTGCGCCGCCGGGGTTCAGGCCGCGCGCATCCAACTCGGCTGGCAAAACTCCGCGACCGATTGGCGGGATGTGGTGGAATCGCCGCTCATTGATGTCGTGGATATCAATACGCCGAACGATTCGCACGCGGAAATTGCCATCGCAGCCGCCCGGGCCGGCAAACATGTTCTATGCGAAAAGCCGCTGGCGCTCACCACCAAGCAGGCCGAAGCCATGCTCGCCGCCGTACAAAAAGCGAAAATCGTCCACATGGTCTGCCACAATTACCGGCGTATCCCGGCGATCGCGCTGGCCAAAAAAATGATCAACGAAGGCGTGCTTGGCCAGATTTACCACTATCACGCACGTTATGCCCAAGACTGGCTGGCAGACCCGGAGTTTCCATTGAAGTGGCGGTTGCAGAAAAACATCGGTGGCAGTGGGGCGCACGGCGACATCAATGTTCACATCATGGACTTGGCGCGTTATCTTGTAGGTGAATTCAAAGAAGTCTGCGGTCTGATGCAGACGTTCATCAAGGAACGACCGCTGTCGGGCGAGCCCGGCAAGATTCAAAGCGCGGCGGCCAAAGCACTCGAAAAGCGGGGCAAGGTGACCGTGGACGATGCGGTAACGTTTATCGGGCGGTTTGAGAATGGCGCGTTGGCCAACCTCGAAGCCACGCGGGTGGCTCTCGGGCGGAAGAACCATATCACCATTGAAATAAATGGCAGCAAAGGCTCGCTGTACTTTGATTTCGAGGACATGAACCGGCTGAAGTTCTTCAACCAGGACGATCCGAAAGACCGTCAGGGTTTCCGCGACATCATAGTCACGCAACCGAATGGAATCCATCCGTACATCGCGAACTGGTGGGGTTCGGGTCACGTGCTGGGTTACGAGCATCCCTTTGTACATGCGGTGGCGGATTTCGTGAATGCCTGTGTTGAAGGGAAACCGGTTCAGCCAACTTTCGAAGATGGCCTTCAGAATCAGCGGGTCCTGGAAGCGGTCGAACAGTCGGCCAACACGGGCCGGTGGGTGAAGTTGTAGCCCGGGCATAAACTCCTTGAACCGACCTGCCGTTGGGCTAGCCTTGGCTCGCAATGGACTGTTTCTTGCCCCGAATCCCCAAACGATTCTTGGTGGATGGAACAAACAATTGCAGACAAATTAAAGAACAGGAAAAGCACAAATATCTATGTCAAACAAACCCATGAACGTTGGTTTGGTCGGTGGTGGCAAAGGCGCCTTCATCGTCAATCCCCATCAAAAAGCCATCCACTTTGACGGCACCCGCCGGGTGACCGCTGGCGCGCTGTTCCCCGATCCCAAAATTGCCCTCGAGGAAGCCGCGAACTGGCCGTATCCCCTCAAGGGTTACGGCTCGTACGACGAGATGATCGCCGCCAATGCCACCCTGCCTGAAGACGAGAAGCTTGGCTACATACTCATTGTCACTCCGAACCATGTGCACTTTGACCCGGCCATGAAAGCCATCAAGGCGGGCATCCCGGTGTTTTGCGAAAAGCCGCTGTGCTTGAATCTCAAGGAGGCGAACGCGCTCGTTAAGGCCGCCCGCAAATACAAAGTCCCCTTCGGCGTGGCGCACACTTACCTCGGCCACTGGACCAGCCGCTTCGCGCGCTACATCGTGCGGTCCGGCTTGTTGGGCGATGTCCGCTGGGTGGACTCCTACTACCTCCAAGGGTGGCTGGCGACCAAACTCGAAGCGACCGGCCAGATGCAGGCCGCTTGGCGCACCAACCCGAAGCTGGCCGGCGGCTCCGGTTGCGGCGGCGACATCGGCACGCACGCGCTTATGCAACTTCGTTACGTGACCGGGCTGGATGTCACCCAGGTTTCCGCCCAGCTCGAAACCTTCGTCCAAGGCCGTATGCTCGATGACCACTTCACGATTTATTGCACGCTGAGCAACGGCGCCAAAGCCCTGGTGCGTGCCTCACAGATTTGCATCGGCCACAAGAACGATCTCGGGATCGAAATCTCCGGCACCAAGGGCACCCTCGTCTGGCGTCAGGAAGAGCCCGAGAGCATTACCATCCAACTGGTAAACCAACCGGATCGTGTTTATTGGCGCGGCGCGGTGACGCCGGGCGATGGGTTTCTGCCCAAGGACGTGCCGGCTGATCTCATGGCCGAGCCGACCATCCCAGCCGGGCATCCGGAAGCCTTCCATGATGCGTACGCCCGACTCCATCGCTGTTTCGAAGCGGACGTGCGCAAGTGGCAAGCCGGCAAACCGTACGCCTGCGACGGCTCGAAATACGCCAATATTGAGGACGGCTGGATGGGCATCGCGTTCATTGAAACCTGTGTCAAGAGCAGTGCCAAGAAGGGCGCTTGGAAGACATTGCCGAAGAAAATCTGACGCCAGTAAAAACTTGCAGCAAGGGACGGCGTGTAGCGCCGTCCCATTTTTCTTGTTGCCCCAGAAGTTCGCGAGTCGTGTCGTTGGAAAGGGATGGAAATATCGGGTGCGAACCTGACCTCGAGCAAAGGCGGCTGTTTCCAGTTGCCCGACGGGAATCCATCGACAATGACGAAACGGGGTAGGCCTGCGCGATTGTCAGCGCAAGCGCCAAGTCATTTACCAAATGCGTACAACGCCGTGGCGGTGCGGAGATAGAGCATGTTTTCCACCAGCGCGGGCGTGGCGGAAATGCGTTCCCCGAAGTCGGCGCGGTGCAAAATCTTTGGCATCTCCCCGCCGGCCGCCAGCACCGTTACGCGGCCGTTGAGCGAGGCGAAGTAGACGCGCCCGTCCGCCGCGACCGGCGAGGCATAGTAGTTTCCGATGGCATCAATGCGTTCCTGCTGATAATTGGGCTGCCCCGTCTTGGCGTCGAAGCTGGAGACGATGCCGCCGTCCTTGACGAGATAAACCCGACCCTCGTAGTAAAGGGGACACGGCACGTACGGCAACCCGCGCGTCTGCTTCCACGCCACCTGACTTTCACTTAGCATGCCTTTGCCGCCGGGCTTGACCGCGACCAGCACGTTCTCACCCTTGGCCATGTTCGCCTTCATCAGCTCCAAATCCTCCGCCACCAGCTTTCCATCGCCGTTGGCGTCGAGCGATTTGAAAAAACTCTCGATCCATGAACCCTTCGCCTCCTCGGGCGTGATCACTCCGTCATTGTTCTTGTCCGCCCCCTTGGCCATGTCAGCAAAGGCCGGCATCGGCCCGTCCGCTTTGCCCGGCGACCAACCCGCGAAGAACAACATTCCGTCCCCGAGTACGGGCGTGGTGCAGGTGAAGGACGGCATGCCCGCCAGCGACCAGCGTTCCGCGCCGGTTTCCAGATCGTAACCCTTGAGCTTGAGCGAGCCCGACATCACCACTTCCT
>JANOHH010001278.1:0-1597 GCA_031406395.1 Verrucomicrobiota bacterium
ACGACGTGTTCCTCGGCGACGCACCCATCGCCCGGCAAAAGACAGCAGCAGCTTTGGGCCTGCTGATTGGGCGAATGAGTTCTGTCTTAGCCGCAGTGGGCGACAGTAAGAACAGAGGCGAGTGGATTCGGAAAACCAAACCCATTTTGAGCGAAGCTGTCCGCTGGCAATCCGTCAAAACCATCGCGCTCCTCGGAATTCTCCTTCATCAACTCGGAAAACAGAAAGACACAATTATGAACGAACCCACTTATCATGTAGGCAGACTGCTCGCCTTGACGGACAGTCTGCATTTTCAATACTGCAAATTCGTCCGCACTTCTGAAGAGAAGCGGAAAGCTGGCAAGGTTGACGCGCCCGGCGAATTGGTGGGTAACGCCTTGTTCAACTATGCGCTGGATCAACCAATCTCAGCCTTGGCTCGTCTGGCTGAACGAATCAAACCATACAAAGGTTGGGCCGACACGTATTCAGGAGAAGATGCCGGTCTGATTCACTGGTTTGTCCGTCAAATGTCCGAAACGCAGAAGGGTATAGACGTGAGTCAACTTCCGCCCCGCATGGGTGATGCGGAAAAGGCTCAACTCTTACTCGGCTACTTGGCTGACCACTCGAAAAACGAAACCTCGAAACAATACCCCCAGACAACGCGACACGATTTATGAGCACAAAAAAATACGAAAACGACGTTCCCCGCATCACCGGACTCCTGATTCTGGAAGTCCGCAAATCCAACCCCAACGGCGACCCGGAGCGCGAAAGTTCTCCACGCCAACGTCCGGATGGCAAAGGCGAAATCTCGCCGGTTTCCGTGAAGCGAAAACTTCGCGACCTCGTGTCTGAGAAAGAGGGCGTCGTCTGGACCACCGTAAAGGAGGATTTGAAAATCGAGGATGAAAAGCAGTTTCAAATCCTCGAAACCCGGCATCGAGACCGCCCAGGCATTCAGGCCATGCTGAAGGAAAACAATTCTCAGCCTTTCAAAGATGCGTTCTGGGATGGCCGACTTTTTGGTAACACATTTCTTGAAGAAGGCGGCTCGGACACGATTCGAGCGGGAGTCGCCCACTTCGGCGTCGGCGTCTCTCTCGCTTCGATTGACATCGAATTCTCGACCTGGACCAGCAAGTCCGGAGTCGAAGCCGACAAAGATCGCGGCATGGCTCCGATGGCGTTCCGTGTCGTGAAGCATAGTCTGTATGCCGTTCCGTTTTTCGTGAACCCGAACCAAGCGCACAAAACTGGATGCACGAAGCAGGATGTGGATTTGATGCTGCATCTGCTCAAACACACCTACGCCAGCACCCGCTCGGTTGTCCGCTCAATGGTTGAGGTCGTTCACGCTCACTCGCTCACGCATAAGAGCCGCGCTGGTTCGGTTTCTGATTTCGCTTTTATTGACGCCCTCACACCCAAGAAGCTCGAAAAGCCTTCCGAGTCGCTGGCGGATTACGGCGCGCTTCCAATATGGGACAAAATCAAAGACCAACCCATTCGCCCCGACAGCAAGGTGACGTTTGCGCAATGCGGTGAATATCACGACTACGCCTTGTGAGCGAATCCGCGACCACGCTTGAACCATTGGCCCATAGCGCCC
>JANOHH010001297.1:0-1789 GCA_031406395.1 Verrucomicrobiota bacterium
ACTCCGTGCGCGCCGTTCGGGGACATGAAACCAGTCTGCAGCGCGCACGGAGTGACGCGCCCGACCAATCAGGTTGCGGAATTTATTTGTCACAACACTAGTAATGCGAAATTCGCGGCAAAATCTTATCAGCTAAATAAAGCTGCTCTCGCAGCGTTGCCCGGCCAAGGGTGGACGCATCCACAATGGGTAGGGACGGTGCGCTGCGCCGTCCAACGCCGTGTGCGACGGCGCAACCCCTTTGCGCATGGCGTTGGGAAAACCCAAAATGTGTTCCGGCCTTGCACCGACCAGCGATCGTCGCAGCGCGACAACTGCCACCACAAACCGAAGCGGACCAGCACCACAAAGGTGGCGAGAGTCGCGCTGCGACTCTCAGCGCCGCGTGCAGCGGTGCAACAGTTTTACCGGCGGCTGAGAATCATTCGAAAAGGTTCCGGCCTTGCACAGGCCGGCGACCGTCGCCGCGCGACGACCCTACCGACACACCAAGGCTGAGCCCATTCATTTCTCGAAAGGCTTCTGCTGGCGTTCCATTTCCGCGCACAACCAGGCGCGGCTGTACGACCACCAGCGGCTGGCGGTGGGAACCGAAACCCCGAGGACTTCGGCGGCTTCCTCGAGCGTGAGGCCGACAAAATACCGGAGCTTGACGAACTCCGCCTTGGGCTGGTCCCGCGCGGCGAACTTGTCCAACGCCTCGCTGATGGCCAGCAATTCCTCATCTTGGGCGGGAGCGGCAATCTCGAGTTCGTGGATATCGAGCGCGGGTTGGCCGCCGCCGTGGCGCTCGGCGCGTTTGCGGCGGGCGCGGTCAATGAGAATGCGGCGCATCGCCTCGGCGGCCGCGGCAAAGAAATGAGCACGGCCATCCCACTTTTGGTTTTCGTTACCAACCAACCGGAGCCAGGCTTCGTGGACGAGGGCGGTGGGCTGCAAGGTATGGCCCGCTGCTTCGTTAGCCATCTTATGCGTGGCGAGACGACGCAGTTCTTGATAAACAAGCGGGAGCAACTCCTCGGCGGCACGGGGGTCGCCTTGCTGGACGCGGTTTAGGATGACCGTGACGTCGCTCACGCGTTGAGACTACCAGAAACGGGGGTTGCCGGAAGCTCGAAATCAACCGAGCGGAAGCACAGACCGCTGTCCCCGCCCGGAAGCTGGAAACGTAGCCCGGTTAATTCGGCAAAAGGCATCCAACCCTCCGATTGCACTCCCTCCGGCAACCAAACGATGCCATTGGCAAGGTCCTGGCAGCCTGGCTTGAGAAAAATTTCCGTCGCAAAAGCCTGACGAGGAAATTTGTGGACCTTAACCAGTCGCCATTCCCATCTTGGGGTCACGATGGGCAAAACCGGTTTGAACCGATTGAAGCTCCATTCCTTCTGGTTCGAGCAACCAGAATTGAGATGAAACCATCCGCCCCGGGTGAACACGTTTGCCAACCGCACGTTTGTTCCTGTAGCGTCTGTCAAACACACGAGAAGCCAATGTTGAACTCAAGACACCTTTCGCCGCCCCTGGTCGCCGCGATGGCTTCGTTCCTACGAAAACTCGGAGCCAGAGCCACCCACGACTGCCTCACCTGCTCGTGTCCCCAGAACCGACCGGCGGGACGGCAGGATTTGGACGGTGCCAGCACTCTGACGCTTTCGACGCGGCCGGCCCAAATCGGCTGCGGAGCGCCGAACACCAAGACGCTTTCGCGCCGCCATCCAGGGTGGCACCGCGCGGTTGAGCAGCCTGGGAAGTATTTCGCGATGGTGGGGTTCGTGTTCTACCAGTTGGC
>JANOHH010001325.1:0-1020 GCA_031406395.1 Verrucomicrobiota bacterium
CGGCCCTTTCGGACCAATTGATTGATTGTCGGCATTTGGCTATAAAAATTATTCCCACTCCCCGGCGGTTGAACCACCGGGCAAACGGGGTCTGGAGAGTAGCAAACGGCAACTCACCCGCAACAAGTTTTTTTGGGAAAAATCGCCTGCCACTGACCGATCGCTGAAAAAACGGCCGGCAACCTCCTCCCGCTGAGTCAGAGGCAGAAGCAAGTGACGGCGACACCGGCTCAGAAATCGTTCGCAATGATTGCTTCGGTGCGGCGGCAAAGTTCCCGGCCGTAATCCGTCCACGTTCCCTGTCCCCAGTATCGAAAACAGCTCGTCTGGGAGCAAAACAGGTGGAACAGCGCGTTGCGATAACGCGGGTCGCTGGTGGGAATGTTGCGCTTGAGAACTTTCTCGTTGAAGGCCGAGCTACTCTTCTCCATCGGGCCCAGAACGTTTTCGTACCCGCGCACCCAGGAAATGTCGTTGGTCCAACTACCGCCTTCCATATGGAAACGATGATCCTGCTTTTTCAGTTCCTCAATCAGGGCGGCAAGCTTCTTTTCTCCATCCCCGGGCTTGAACTTTTCCCAGATACGCTTTTGGTGGATGGGCTGAAGCGTGGGGAAATCCTTTTCGCGGAGACCGAGCGCCGCCAGCTGATCAAGATATTCCGAAACGTTCATCATTGGGGTGCGGGAGCCGGAACATTCCCGAACGGCTTCGAGATATTTCGGCGGAAACTCGTTCATCATCACCCCCCCGTTTTCGCCATCGGCGATCTGCGTCACGAGTGGCGGAACTTGTTTGCCCGCCAGCTCCCAGCGGGACAGCCCTTTCGCCTCGTAGTACGGCTGCATCTGCGCCACGAGCTTGGTGTCGCTGCCTTGCGTTTTAATCAAACACACGATGCTCGCTTCTTCGCCCGTGGAAGATTTGACGACGAGCCGGTGGGGAATGTGCTTCGTGCGCGGAGTCCAGCCCGTCTCCACTTCTTCTACCGTGTGCTCCTGCAAAATCACCCACTGATAG
>JANOHH010001329.1:0-2624 GCA_031406395.1 Verrucomicrobiota bacterium
CCCTCAAGGGCGACTCGGGCCGCAGTTACCGGATCGAATCTTCCAGCGCCCTGAATTCCTCGTGGTCAGTCATTGGTGAGTTGTTTCTGAATGGTCCCTCGACAGTTTTCGTTGATCCGGTGGCCGCCTCAAACACGAACCGGTTCTATCGCGCCTCCTTGGCACCGCTGATCCAGTGAGTGGGTAGCACATCCAGGCTGGCGAGTCCAAACCAACTCCATTGAGGGGCCCGTGATCGACAGCGGCGGCACGAGTACGGGCGGGCCGATGACCAACGGCCAGTATTCCATCACGGGCGGATACTGGGCTTTGCCCGTCGCGGTGCAATCCGCCGACGCGCCGCTTCCCACCATCGCCCCCGCCACCACCGGCAACGCCACGATCTCCTGGTCGCCGAACACGCCGGGCTTTGTGCTGCAGGAGACCTGGGTGCTGTCGCCTTCAAATTGGAGCAACTCCCCCCAGCGGCGCGACGAATCCCATTGTTGTCCCCGCCACGTTGCCGATGAAGTTCTATCGGTTGCTGAAGTAACCTTGATCACTTTACAGCGTGAACCCGTTCACCTGGTGTTCTTCCTCTGCTGAACCATTTTCTTGCCGGCGGTTGTCGCGGCCAGGCGGATGGATTGGTTCGCCCAGGTGACCGCCAGCTCGGCGTCTTCCAGAATATCCGGCGGCACTTCGTAATAGTTCATGGTCATCACTTTCTTCGCTTTGGTGTAGGTGAACGGCTTCATGCCGCGTTCGGCGTAGGCGGCGCGCATGGTTTCATCCACTTTGAAGTAGAGCTGGCCTTCGATCAAAATGCCGAAGAAGTTCGCGCCGGAGTACAGCCCGTGCCCGCCGAACATGGCCTTGGCGCACAATTCCGGCAGGGAGCGCAACTGGTCGAGCACAAATGCTTTGAAGGTATTGTCGGTCATGGGTTCAGTTGTAAGGTGCTTGAGAAGCGAGGAAAACCCAAAATATTAAACCGCGCAATCCCGCTTGCCCGATTTGGCTGCTTTGGCTAGGGTGCGCTCGTTATGGAAAGCAACACACCACCGCCATTCAGTGCTCCGCCCGCGATTCAATTGCCGCCGCCCATTATCGTGCCGCCGCCGCCCGCCCCACCGCGCAAGAGCCGGGGCTGGATGATCATTGCGATTATTTTGTTTTTGCTGCTGGGGGTCAGCGTGCTGACCAATCTGAGCAGCATGTTCAAGTCGTTCACCCATCTCAGTGGCATGAGCAGCACGCACCAGCGATCTGGCGGCCCGCGCCTGGATGAAATTCTGCTGGAGGACAATGATGCCTCGGAAAAAATCGCGGTCATTCCGATTGAGGGGGTGATCAGCGGCGACCAGGGCAGCCCGGGGGGGCATAGTCTGGTGGACGTAGTGAAAGCGCAGTTGGATCGCGCCGCGGACGACAAGAAGGTCAAGGCGGTCATTCTCAAGGTGGATTCGCCGGGCGGCGAAGTCATGGCGTCGGACGACATCGCCCGGGCGATCACCGAGTTTCAAAGTCATGCGGGCAAACCGGTGGTCGTTTCGATGGGCAGCCTCGCGGCGTCGGGCGGCTATTATGTTTCCGCACCGTGCGAATGGATCGTGGCGAATGAACTCACCATCACCGGCAGTATCGGCGTGATCATGCACGGCTTCAATTATCGCGGTCTCATGGACAAAGTCGGATTAGTCCCGGAAGTCTATAAGAGCGGAAAATTCAAGGACATGATGAGCCCCACGCGCGAGCCGGGCAGTATCACTCCGGAAGAGCGCGCCATGGTGCAAAAGCTCATTGACGAAACCTTCGCAAAGTTCAAGAGCGTGGTCGCCGATGGCCGCAGGAGCGCGCACGAGAGCAACAAGGATGGGAAGGCGCTGGCAGCGGACTGGACCGATTACGCCGATGGCCGTGTCCTGTCGGGTGCCGAAGCGTTCAAGTTGGGATTTGTGGATCAATTGGGCACCTTTGACGATGCCGTGGGGAAGGCTGAGCAACTTGGCAAAGTCAAAGATCAGGCCAACCTGATCGAGTACCGTCAGCGCAACGATCTCGCCGATTTGTTCGGCATGTTCGGTCAGAGCGAGAGCCGGGCGTTCAAGGTGGATCTGGGACTGGATCTGCCGAAGCTCCAAGCCGGTCGGATGTATTTCCTCTCCCCCCTTTTCCTGCATTGATATGAAAGGCGTGACGGTCATCACGCACCCGCTGGTGCAGCACAGCCTCACGCGGTTGCGCGACGAGCGCACCGAACCGCAGGAATTCCGCCGCGTCCTCAGCGAAGTCGCGGCGCTCATGATTTACGAAGCCACGCGGACGTTCGCGACCGACAAAGTGACGGTCCGCACCCCGCTGGCCACCGCGCGCGGATGGAAGCTCCGGCGCGAAGTGGTCCTCGTTCCGGTGTTGCGCGCCGGTTTGGGGATGCTGGATTCCATTCTGCAACTTATCCCGAAGGCCCGGGTTGGCTTCATCGGTTTGAAGCGCGAGGAAACGACCCTCGCTGCCCAGTTTTATCACCAGAGCCTGCCCAAAGATCTGCGCCAGCGCGAAGTGATCCTGATCGACCCCATGCTCGCGACCGGCGGCAGCACGGTGGCCGCCATGGCCTTGCTCACCGAACTTGGCGCCCGCCA
>JANOHH010001125.1:0-1912 GCA_031406395.1 Verrucomicrobiota bacterium
TTCCGGCTCAACCGCTTTTTCTTCAACCTTTTGGACTTTTTCTTCAACTTTGGGAGCGGATTGCTTGATTGGGGTTTCGCCGATTGAAATGGTCGGGTTTTTGACCTTTTTAGTTTCAGCCTCGGCGACAATCACAAGGAAGCCACCCGCGGCGTGGTGGAGCCCTCGCTCAAGCATGATCCCCTGTTGCGCGGGGTTGGCAATATTTTCGCCGACACCGGGTGCTACCACGTGAATCCGCAACCGGATTCAACCATTTTCGTGCGCGCTGACATTCTCGACGGAACGACTCCCAACGCGCCGCTCCATCCCAGCAAGAACGATCCACACCGGCCGCTCGCGTGGTATCGCGTCCACCAGAATGAAGCCGGCCAGACCAACAAAGTGTTCTGCACCACCCTGGGCAGCTCCACGGATTTGCGCGGCGAAAACCTGCGCCGACTCCTCGTAAACAGTGTTTATTGGGGATTCGGAATGGACGTGCCCGCCAAGGCCGATGTGCAGCTGGTCGGCGACTTTCAACCGTCCGCCTATAGTTTCAATGGCTTCCGCAAAGGCGTGAAGCCGGACGACCTCGCCCTGCCGGAAGCGGCCAAGTGATTTCCCTGCAGGACCCACCGAGTCGCGAACCACAGGGAAGCGGTCCGCCGGCGCATGACGCAACTGCCCGTCTGACCGGCTCTGGCCCGATTGCCGACGATTGCGTCACCACCAGGTAAAGTTCATGTCAGGCGGTTTGCTCCAGAAGTTCGGATCGGTGACGATGGTCGCAGGCGGAAAACTGGTATTTGCGACATGACCGTCTCCAAACAGCATGACGTCGATGCGCTTACCCTTGAAATTATGCCAGATATTCTGCGGATCCGTGGTCGAGCGATTCGAGTGCCAGACCCAATCGCCCTGCAATATCTTGGTCGTAGGACGCAACGCAACCTCCACTTCCTTGATCGGGGTGCCGCCCGGCACGTCGGTGACTTTTTTTGCCCGCGAATAATTCACCGTCCACATGCCAAGATAGCTGTTGCCCCACCCTTCCCAGGCTGACTCATATTTTTGACCGAACGCCTCATTCGCCAGCGAGTCGCCGCGGTCTGCGGGACAGTGAAACACGTTGGCCGACCCCGCAAAGCGATTCAGGGGCCGGTTGGTTTCCGCGGTCCGCGGACCGTAGCCCGGGATGTTGGGGTATTGGGTCGCCTGCTTCCCGCCGAAGTCCGCCCATCCGCTGTGAACCGGAAAAATTCCGCGGTTCTCATCGACGTAGAGCTTGTAGGCCAGGCCGATCTGCTTCTGGTTGTTGACGCACGAACTGCGCTTTGCTTGCGACTTGGCGCGCTCCAGCGCGGGCAACAACATCGCCGCCAGAATCGCGATGATGGCGATGACCACCAGGAGTTCAATCAAGGTAAAGGCTTGGCGACCGCGAATGGCTGGTCGGTAAAATGCAAATTTCATGCTTTTGACCTCGGTCAATTTATCATCCCAATTTCGCAGCGGGCCGGGCATCGGCGTCCCAGTTGGAGCGTCAACGAAAAGCAGGTTAACAAGTGATGCGATTCTTTTCACGGTTGATGGATTCAATTTACCATGACCCTCAGGGCATGCCATCCTAAACTTATCAATGATGCCGAACGACTGGCTCGGCTCGCGATTAATCGGGTTTCAGATTTTTGCCAGCCTAAACAACTTGTTACCCGGCCTTTCTCTTTCATAGCGAGGCCAGCGGAGAGAAAGCCGGTGCCGCGGGCGGCGGGAATAGATTTTCCAACACTGGGTAAGGACCTCTGCACGACTCCTTCGTGGCTCGTGCAGGTGAGGCCAGACCCGCCCCCGCACGCCTCCGGCGGTGCACATTTAGCTTTGAAATTTTTTGGTTTGTGGTCAAATCCCGGTCGCAAACCCGTTATGAACC
>JANOHH010001366.1:0-1676 GCA_031406395.1 Verrucomicrobiota bacterium
GGGTTTCGCCGAACGGCAGCGGCAGTGTGAGCAACACCGGCACGGTTGTTCCGGGCAACCATTATCCGAAGGAAGGCGCCTGGGTGATGTTCAACGAAGGCCGGATACTGGTGGCTGGCGGCGGCACCAGCACCGCAAACAATGCCAGCGACACCACGACGGGCAACAGCACCAACGCGGCTTACACGGTGGATGTGCGCACCGGCACGCCGGTGATAACGCCCGTTGCGGCGATGACGTTCAAGCGGCAATTCGCCAATGGGGTCGTCCTGCCCAACGGGGAAGTCATGATCATGGGCGGCAACACCTCGGGCCTCAAGTTCAACGACACCGGCTCGATTCTCACGCCGGAGATTTGGAACCCCACCACCGGCCAATGGCGCTCGATGGCGAATGCTGACGTGCCCCGCAATTACCATTCGCTGGCGCTGTTGCTCCCGGATGGCCGCGTGCTTTCCGGCGGCGGCGGTCTGGGCGGCGGGGATCACCGCGATGCGCAGCTCTTCACGCCACCGAATCTGTTCAACGCCGATGGCACCCTCGCCACGCGACCCGTTCTGAGCACCGCGCCGCAGGCGATCGGCGTGGCCACAAAGTTTACGGTGACCGGCACGCCGGGCATTCAGAAGTTCAGCTTCATCAAGATGTCGGCCATCACCCACTCCGTGAACACCGATCTGCGGTTCCTGTCGCTTCCGTTCATCGAAAATTCATCGGGCAACTACGAGATCACGGCGCACGCCAACCTGAACGTCATGACCCCGGGTTACTGGATGCTGTTCGGTTTGAATGCCGCGGGCGTCCATTCCGTGGCGAAAATCGTGTTGGTGGACGCCATCAGTTCGGTGAGTGTCGCAGTCCCGGGAAACCAGGCGGCGTATGTCGGATCAACGGCTTCGTTGCAAATGATCGCCAGCGGTCCGACCGGGAGCGTCCTGAACTGGTCAGCCACCGGCCTGCCGGCGGGACTCACTATCAACCCCAGCACAGGCCTCATCTCCGGCACTCCGACAACCGTGGGTACCGCCGCGGTGCACGTCACCGTGACCGACGGCAACACGTCCTCCGCGGCGGACTTCACCTGGGCCATTCAGCCGGTTACGTTCAGCCAAAACTTCACCACATTCGCCGGGGCCAGCGGACTGACGTTCAACGGCAACGCGGCCCTTGCCGGCGGCGTGCTCCGGCTCACCACGAACTTGGCCAATCAAGTGGGTTCGGCTTTCCTTTCCAGTCCCGTCACCATCGGCCAGGACACTTCGATATCCACGCGCTGGGTGTTCCGGATCCATGGCAGTGGGGATGGCGCGGACGGCATGACCTTCGTCATCCAGGGGGTTGGCGCGGCGGCCATCGGAGCGCTTGGAGCCGGACTGGGCTATGATGGTCTAGGGCAAAGCGTGGCCGTGGAGATCGATAACTACCAAGGAACGGGCGACATTAACGCAAACCACATTGCCATCCTGAGCAATGGTAGTGTGACGACGCATCTGGCCACGTTCACGCCGGGCTGGGATTTGGAAGACGGACAAAGTCACACCGTGTGGGTGGAGTATGACGGCCCGGCGAATCAGCTCCGGGTTTACGCGGCGCAGGGCATCGTCACGCAACGTCCGGCCAGTCCCGTGTTGTCGGAAGTCAGCCGCGGCGTTCGCCGGCCGCCGACCGATCTGACG
>JANOHH010001368.1:0-1108 GCA_031406395.1 Verrucomicrobiota bacterium
TGCGGAAGCATGTGGTCTTCGAGCACTTCTGGACCCCGCTCGACATTCGCGCGCAATACAATTCCAACAAAGGCTCGATCTACGGTGTCGTGAGCGACCGCTGGAAAAATCTCGCCTTCAAAGCGCCCAAGCAAAGCACGCTCTACCCGAACCTGTTCTTCGTCGGCGGCTCGGTGAACCCCGGCGGCGGCATGCCCATGGTGGTGCTCTGTGGCCAAAACGTCGCCAAGAAAATCGTCGCGTGGGACAAATGATTCGCTGAAGTCTGGAATCCGGATCGCGCGATGCGGTCCGAGAATGAGGCCATTGCATGACGCCTAATGTCGCGTTCGGGATAGTTTTTGCAGCTATCCCTCGGGCGGGATCGAGTTTGGCCGGAAACCCTTTTCCTTCGTTACCTTGGTTAACTTCTGTGAATCCCATTTCGGCGTTTGGGTCTGGTGCGGATAGCCTTGGCGATGGCTGCATGGCTGGCAATGCGAGCGCCGTGCCTCAAGAAAAGACAGCAGCCTTGAGCGTATGGCAACGACTGCGACACCCAAATAGTGGCGTCACCTTGCCGAACCGGCGCTCGAAATGCTCCCCAATTCTCCACGGGTGCAAGCCCTGGCCCGGACGAGATCACAATGATGTAGCCAACTTCGGAGTCAATTTATGGAAACGATTCTCGGATTGATCTTGCTGCTGCTCCTGCTCGTCGGCGGGTGTTGCCTGTTCTTCTTGGTCTTTATCCAACCGATCTGGGGCGTGGTGGATGTCGCGGTTTCCAAGGAACACTCCGGCGGCACCAAGGCCGCCGTGATCCTGCTCACCCTGCTTTTGTTGGGACCGATCATGACTTTCTTCTATGCCTGCTTCGGCACGCGATCGCGGGTCTTGCGCCGCAGCACGCTGTTCAGTTTTGTCGTCGTCCTGCTTTCCGGTGGAGCGGCACTGGGGCTGGCCATCGCCGTCCCGATGCTCAAGCAGAAGTTGCCCTGGCGGACCGCACCCACCGAGAACGTCGAAAACGCCGAGAACGCCGCGGCCGTGACCGCCCACGAACCGGCGGAGGTCGCCACGAACAGTGTGGATCCGGAAACTGTGCCGTCGTTCACCGCCGTTCATC
>JANOHH010000020.1:0-2233 GCA_031406395.1 Verrucomicrobiota bacterium
GCCGAGACGCCGTTACGTCAATGAGATTTCGATTGAGCCGCTGAGCAAGCTGACGTTCCTGTTGTTTTTCCTAGCCGCAAGCACCACGCTCTGCGGCGCGGACTGGCGGCAATTCCGCGGCCCGCACGGCAACGGCGCCGCCGATGAGACCAACATCCCGACCGTGCTGAATGCGAGCAACAGCATTACCTGGAAAAGCAGTTTGCCCGGCCGGGGCTTGTCCAGTCCCATCATCGTCGGCGACCGCGTGTTCGTGACTTGTTCTAGCGGACTAAACCAGCAACGGCTGCACGTCATTTGTTTCAACGCCGCGGATGGCGCGAAGCTTTGGGAGCGCCAGTTCTGGGCCACCGGGCGCACCATGTGTCATGAGAAGACCGCCGTCGCCGCGCCCACGCCGGCCAGTGACGGGGAACATGTCGTCGCGATTTTCTCGTCGAACGACATCGTCTGCCTCGACCTCGACGGCAACTTGATTTGGTTCCGCGGGCTGGGCCGGGATTATCCGCATGCCAGCAACAGTCTGGGCATGACCTCATCCCTCTTGATCGCCGGGGGCGTGGTCATGGCCCAGGTGGAAAGCCAGAGCGAAGCGTTCACCGCCGGACTCGAGCTGGCCACCGGCGTAAACCGTTGGAAACTGGTCCGCGCGCGCGGCCCAAATTGGACTTCCCCGGTGCGGCTGCCATCAGGCGGCGCGGAACTCGTCGCGCTGCAATCCTCCAAAGGCATCGTCGCCATCGAACCCGCCCCCGGGCGGACGGTGTGGAATTATACGAACAAAACTTCGGTCACACCTTCCAGCAGCCTTAACGGCAGCACCCTGTTGGTCCCGTCCCAAGGCCTAACCGCGCTGGAGTTTGGCAGTGGTGACGCCGTGCCCAAACAACTCTGGCGCTCCGGCCAACTCAACCCCGGCACCCCGAGTCCAGCCGTGCTGGGCGGAAAAGTTTTTGCCCTGAATGACGGCGGAGTGTTGACGTGCGGCGATGCTGCCACGGGCGAGCGGCTTTGGCAGCTTCGGCTCAAAGGCCCTTTCAGCGCGTCGCCCGTGGTGGCCGGAAAGTTCCTTTATTGCGTGAATGAGAAGGGCCTGGCCCAGGTCGTGGATACCACGAAGCCCGAGGGGGAAGTCGTCAGCGAACTGGATCTCGGCGAAACCGTCCTGAGCACGCCCTCGATCGCCCACGGCGCAATTTACTTCCGCAGCGACGGTCGGCTGTGGAAAATTGGGAAGTCGTGAGTCGCTTGCAAAACCTAGTAGCAGCCGACGTCAGGAGGCTCTTACTTTTGACCACAGAGGGTTGCATGGAATTCCGCAATTAACGGGAGATTTGATCCTCGTCACCTCGGCTTCTACACCCGGATGAAAAAGTGTTCGTGTTCAAGAAGAAGTTGCGGTTGACGCCGGGCTGCCATCGCCAAACAATCGACGCATGAAGATTCCCTGTCTCTCCACCGTCCTGTTGCTCACCGTTGCTTCCGCCTTCGGGGTGGCGCCGAAACCGGCCGGGCATTGGACGCAAAAAGATTTCCTCATCACGTTTTGGTGTCCGCCGCCGGCCACGGATGAGAATCTCGCCGCCGTGGCGGCGGAAGGGTTCAACCTCACCTGGACTCCGGCGGAAGGCCTCGAGGTAGCGGCGCGCCACGGCTTGCGCGCCATGCTGACAAGCGACCTGCTCAAACCGGAGACGCTCGACGACGCGGCCAAGCGGGCGGAACTGGATGCGCTCATTGCCCGGGTGAAAAACCATCCGGCGCTCGAGGCGTATTACCTTACCGACGAGCCGGGTGCGGGCGCGTTTCCCGGGCTTGGCAAACTCGTTGCCTATCTGCGTGAACGCGATCCATCCCATCTGGCCTACATCAATCTCTATCCCACCTACGCGAACGAGCAGCAACTCGGCGTCAGCGCCGATGCCGCCGAGCGCGCCAAGGTCGGCCAGCCCACCGATTCCGGCGCCATTGCCACGGATTCCGGAACGGTGATCCGCTATCGCAAACATCTCAACCAGTTCATCGAAACGGTTCAGCCCGATCTCATCAGCTATGACCATTATCATTTCCTGAAGGAGACCGACGGTCGGGAGAAGGACGGCAAGGAATATTTCCTGAACCTCGGAATGATCCGGACGGCGGCGTTGGGCGCGGACCGGCCGTTCCTGAATATCATCCAGTCCGACACGATCATCAAAACCTGGCGGCTGCCCATATATAGATAAATTAAGTG
>JANOHH010000078.1:0-2800 GCA_031406395.1 Verrucomicrobiota bacterium
CCACCGGCGAATGGCGCTTGCTGCGCGAACATGCCGGCCAATGCCTGCTCGGGTTGCTGGTGCTCGCCGCGATCTGCGTGCCCTGGCCGCTGGCCATGCATCTGATCTGGGCCGACCGATTTACCGACATCCTCGGTGAAGAAATCACCGCGCGGAAGTTCGGCAAATCCACCGGCATGGCCCCGCTCTCCGCGCTCGGGGGGGCACTCGGTCTGATTGCCCCGTGGACGCTCGCGGTAATCGTGGCCGCCTGGCAGCACGTTCGCCAACCGCGGGCGGAACGGCCCGCGGCGATCAGCGGACTCATCGCTTGGGTCGTGATCGCGGTGATCCCGTTCTTTTTCATGCAAGCCTTCGAGCGCTACATGCTCGCCGTGCTGCCCGCCGAGGCGGTGCTGGCCTCCGTCTGGTTGCAGCGGGAAGGCCGTGCGCAACAAATCGCCCTGGGCGTTGCCGTCGTGATCGTCGCCGTGGCGGCGTGTGGTTTCGCGGCGTTTGCCTTCTGGTTCAAGCTCGCGCTTTGGCTGCCGCTGCTGGCGTTCGCACTGACCGGCTGGCTGTTCTGGCGCGTGAACCGCTCCCGCCTTGGCGGAACCGCGCCGTCCCTGGCGCTTGCGGCCGCGGTGTTGCTGACCGTGGTTCTGGGTGGGATTTATCCCACGCTCGGCCTCTCGAATCTCCCGGCCGATGTCCGGCAAACCGTGGGCCCGCGCGTCGCGCGCACTTTCAACTCTCGACAACCGGGTCTGCTCTCCATGCGGCTCGGCTACAGCGTTCAATACTTCCGGGCCGACCGCCTGCTAACCGGCCAGACGGAGGTTGTCTTTGTTGAGAGCGCCGCCCAGTCGCAGTTTGAGGAAACCGCCCGCTCGGCCGGTCTGGTGGCACGGGAGATTTCCCGTTTCCCTACGCTGTATTCGCGCAAGGCATGGGCCCGTTTCGCCCGCCACGATGCCACCGCCCAGGACTGGCTCGCGGCCTTTCGCAATCGCTCGCTCGACGACTTGCGCTCCCAGTTCCTGATTTTCGAGATCACTCGACCTCGCTGAATGAACATGGGCTTGCGAAAACAGCGCTGGTTCTGGACCGCCGCGGTGCTCGGGCTGACGCTCCTGCCCCTGGCGCGAAATCCCTCCGGTGCTGGGTTAACGTCGGGGCCGTCGGCCTTTGCGATCGCACCTCCGGTCTTCGGCCGGGACACCAACGCCCTGCCCCGGTTCGCGAGTTCCTTCATCGATCCCGGTTTTATGACTCCGAGCGTTCACGTAGCTTCGCTGTGTGAAATCTCCGGCGGACGCCTGTTGGCGACCTGGTATGGCGGCACGCGGGAAGGAGCGCGGGATGTCAACATCTACACCGCCATGCTGGCCCCGGGCGCGACCAACTGGTCTGCGCCCCGGGCTGTCGTGACCCGCGAGACCGCCCAACGGGAGTTGGGTCGGTATGTGAAAAAGGTTGGCAACGCGCTGTTGTTCTCCGACGGCGGCGAACGCGTCAATCTGCTTTACGTCTCCATCGCCTTCGGCGGTTGGTCCGGGAGTGCGCTGAATTTGAAATCATCGGTGGACGGCGGACAAACTTGGAGTCCCAGCCAGCGGCTGCAGCTCAGTCCGTTCCTCAACATCAGCGAGCTGGTGAAGAACCAACCGGCGGCACTCGACGGCGGCGGCTGGGTGGTTCCTATTTATCACGAATTTGCCGGCAAGTTCTCCGAGCTGCTCTGGCTCTCGGGAGCGACCGGAGCGCTGAGCTACCACAAGACGCGAGTGAATGGCGGCGTCACGGGCTTTCAACCGGCGCTAGTGCCGCTCAGCGCTCAGCGCGCCTTGCTGCTCGCCCGGGATTATTCCAAAGCAGGTCAGTTGTGGGCCAGCCGAAGTGAAGACGCGGGCGATTCGTGGTCCCCTCTCGCCAGTGCGGGATTGCCCAACCCATTCTCCGGCCTGGATGCGATCCGTTTGCGCGACGGCCGGGTGCTGCTCGCGTTCAACGACACGCAGAACAACCGCTCGAATCTCCGCCTCGCAGTGTCGCCCGACGCTGGTGCAACCTGGCAACGTTTGAACTCGCTGGTGGAAGAGGAGGCCGGCGAGGAGTTTTCCTACCCCTTCTTGTTGCAGTCCGGCGACGGCTTGATCCATCTCGTTTACACCTGGAAACGCAAAGGTATCCGCCACGTCGTTTTCAACTCTGCGTGGCTCGACACCCAGCTCGGAGGCAAAGCGCGGTGAACCATTCCGCGCCCACCTGGACGATGTCCTTTCTGCCCGTGATCGTGCTGATGTGGTTTGCACTGGGATGGTTGTTCCGGAACCAGCGATTCTGTCCGCGCTGGCAATGTCAGTGTGCGCTGGCTTTGGTATCCGTTGGTGTGGCCCTGCTGCCCCTCGGCGGTCTGCCGGTGGGGCATTGGTTCGCGGCCTTTGTGCCGGGGCTAAGCCTCCCGCTGCTGGCGCTTCTGGCGGACGGCATCAATCGTCACGCCGGTGGCCCGGACTGGTTGCCCGCCAACCAACGCCCAACCATTTTTATTTTTGGCGTCGTGGTTGGATTGGCACTGTATCCGTCGGCCTTGGGTTGGGGACGCTTTGATGTTTACACGCTGGGCTGGAACTTCAGCGCACTCACGGTTGCCGTCGGCGCGCTGGCGATCGGGCTTATCTGGCGCGGCCATCGGTTCCACCTGGTGCTGCTAGCGGCGTTGCTCGCCTGGCAATTGGGTCTCATGGAATCCCGCAACCTCTGGGATTACCTCGTGGATCCCATTCTGTTGTTCGTCTCCGCAGTTGCCCTCGCCGGG
>JANOHH010000087.1:0-2359 GCA_031406395.1 Verrucomicrobiota bacterium
GGCCGCCATTTGTTCCAGAACGACGGTCCGCTGCGCGTGGTATTTTGAGTTCATTTCCACCAATATGACTAGCAGCTAGACATCTTCAAGGAAAAAATGGCCGCGAAACCACAAACCATCTGAAGTTTGTCTCACACCCCCGATCGTCACTGCGAATGGTAGTTGCCGCAGCATGAACACGGTTGTGGAATTTGAAGGCGCTATCGAACGGCTCTCCAAGGCCGAGTCGTCAGAACTGGCAAAAAGGTTTCAAGAATACCTGCAGTTGGTCTTCGCCTCCAAATCAACGACTGAAATGACCGGCACGAATTGCACCTTGGACGCCGCCTGCAACGGCTGGAAAAGACCAAGAAAGCTTTTAGGAAAAAGTGGCTGGCTGACGGAAATCAATTTTTGTCCTTGACCGCTCACGCAAATGAGAGGGACCAGCAATCGCGGCGCACGCCACCTCATACCTCGATCGGCTTTTTGCCGGCATCGGCGAGACCATCGCGAAAGATCGTCACCTGGGTAGTTCCATTTTCACGGACAAGGATTTCTGGACGGGAAGGCGGTCGCCGCCCGACTGCGCCAACCGAACAATGCGTTTACCCAGCAATCGCCTTTTCGAAGGCCATCGCAAGCAACACCGCCTTGGCGCCCGATAAATCCTGCCGCCACCAACCACCGCGCAGAGATAATTGTGAACGGGCGATTAAACCCGCTGGTCACCCAGCCGGAATTTCAGAAGCTCATCGCACCATAGATCGTTGAACCACCCTTGCTGAACCCAATCGGAAGCAATGGAGTTATGTTTTCCTTACCCGCTATGAACAAGAGCAACCATCCCCCTGCAGCAAATTCTTGGCTGACAAATTGCCCGAATGTGTCGACTGAGCTTACAATCCGGCAATTTAGTTATTCTGGAGTTTACGTGATTATTCAATAGTGACTTACGATTCAGAACCGCGCTAAAGAATCGAGCCGATGCCATTTCCCGTCGGTGGGATTTACATTTTTGCCTATTGCACCTGTAGAATTCAAGTTCAGATTCATTTATTTATATCGCTTATGGGTAGTTGTTTAGCAATTATTTCAGTAAACAATCAACTCTTGGCACGATGCCAGCTTAATTAGACTGAAACCGTCGGTGCGAGCGACATAAAAAGCAATCAGATGGGAATATTTGTATGAAAACTAATCACAGGTTCTTGGGTGGTGTGGCAGGACTGGCCTTGGTTCTCGCTTTCGGGTCGGATGCCTTCGGATTGACGATCACGATCAATCGAACTGGCGGATATTACTCAACCAGCGGCGGGCCGGTCGGAGGGGTGGGAGGAGGAGAATTTACCATCACAGGCGCGCCCGAGTTGACCGCCAATTACGCTCCGGTGGCAACGATCAACGGTGGATTCCAGACGTTTTGTCTGGAGTACGGGGAGCACGTTGGCGTGCCTGCTACCTACAATGCGAATATCGGAACCGGAGCCATTTCAGGTGGTGGAGGTGCGGTGCCGTTGGCTGGCGGGGGTACAATCGATTATATTTCCAAAGGCACAGCTTATCTATACAGCCAGTTCGCGGCGGGTATGCTGGCTGGCTACAATTACTCAGCTGGCACTGGTCGTTCTGCATCGGCTGGCGCTCTCCAAGCCGCCTTTTGGTTCCTTGAAAATGAAATTACTCTTTCCCTCGCCGAAATTAGTAGCAATGCCTTCTTGAGTTTGCTTGGCATCAATAATTTAGGGGCGATGATGGCGGATGCAGCCGGGGATGATTTAATGGGTGTGGCGGTTCTGAACTTGGGCACCGCTCCTGGGTATCCCAATCAAGATCAATTGGTTATTGCTAATCCAGGCCGATCAGTCCCTGATGGCGGAACGACACTAATGCTGATGGGCGTTGCTTTGGGTGGAGTTTCGATGCTCCGGCGCAAACTCGCTTGATACCATAGCATCAACTTTGCTGTTCTTTGAGTGAGAGGGCCAC
This sequence comes from Verrucomicrobiota bacterium, assembly GCA_031406395.1. Lineage (GTDB taxonomy): Bacteria > Verrucomicrobiota > Verrucomicrobiia > Limisphaerales > JADLHS01 > JADLHS01. Next base: position 1,969 of record JANOHH010000087.1, read on the forward strand.
GATAAGTGGCCCTCTCTTTTTGGTAGCACAGTTGTTTTAGAAGCTAGCGTATAAGAGCGAACGGCAATGGGACGGATGAACATGCGAAGTTGAATGGCCTGTTGGGGGGTTGAAAAATGCCATTGGCAGGCAGCTAAGATTCTGAAAGGGTTCAACCGGACGAGGGGTTCGGCTGTACGGTGACTGTTCGAACTTCCAGCAACCAATGCGTGCAAGAATTTGCCAGATCGCTTTCGTCCCTTGTGCCTTTGCAGCACTTGGCGCTGTTCTCTGCCTTCTGACGGCCAAACAACGCGACGCGCACGGCAGCCGATTGGCCGGGCCACCTGCGGCTGTCCCGGCTGCCGCTGCCATTCCCAGCGCGTCGAATAGTTCGACTCGGTCGCCGACG
>JANOHH010001141.1:0-2120 GCA_031406395.1 Verrucomicrobiota bacterium
CGGGTCTCCACCTCCAAGTTACCAGTGGTTCTGCAACGACACCAACGCACTCCTCGGTTGCACCAACACCGTCCTGCCCCTGACCGACCTCCAGTTCGCCCACTCCGGTGCGTACACGGTGGGCATCAGCAACGCCGCGGGTGCGGTGACGAGCGCGCCGGTCTTGCTAAGTGTCATCGCTCCGGTCGAGCGAAGGATGGTTCCGGGGCTCAGCCTGACCAGCGACGGCGGAAGTGCTTTACAACTCGACTACACCGAGGCGCTCGCGCCCGGGCCAACCTGGCTGTCACTGGCCACCGTGCCGGTGGCGGACCCGTTGCAACGCTACTTTGATGTCACCGTGCCCCTCCCCACGCAACGCTTCTACCGTGCGTCGCAGGTTGGTGGACCCGGGGCCATACTGACACTCAACCTTCAGATGATTCCGGCGCTCACGTTGGCCGGCCACCCGGGCAATTTGGTGCGCGTGGACGGCATCAACGCCGTTGGCCCAACCGCCGCTTGGTTCACGCTCGGCACGGTGACCTTGACGAACGCGACGCAACTCTACTTTGACATCACTGCCCCGGGGCAACCGCGGCGGCTTTACCGGCTGGTGCCGGTGCCGTAGGTGGGGCAGCGTACAGCAAAAATAAGGGGATTCTGGTTTTCCCCAATGCGCTCTCGCGCCAACGTCCCCCCTTTAACCACCAATGCAACTGACCAAGCGCGTCCAGCAGCTTTCTTCAACGGCCCGCTCGTTTCGCCGCACGATCGGACGCGACGACGTCAGCATAATTGAAGTAACCGATGAACATTTCGTCGGCGGTTTGTTCGCCGAAGCGGACGGTGGCCTTGGGATCGGGATTGGCCGGATTGTCGGCCGAGTTGTCAAAAGTTCCGGTGCACACCAGCCGGGTGCCGGCGGGCATCCGCAGGGGAGTCTTCAGCCGGTAAAGGGTCTGCCAGTTAAAATCGTAGTTCGGCACGTTCAGGAGCACCTCGCTGTGCCCGTCCGGGTACTTCGCGGTGTAGCTGAAGCTTCCCCCGCGCAGGTGCATGTGCGGACTGAACTCGTAGAGCCACGCGTCGCGCTCAAATTGGAACCCGGCCCGGACCGGATGAGCGCGCGCCCCGGGCGGAATCTCAAACTCCTGCGTGGTCGCCGCGCCGGTGATCAATTCCATGGCCGGTTTGCCCGGGGCCAAATACAAGCCCATCGCGGTGCGATCAGTTTCTTCCTTGCCCGTGGTGGTGTAGTGCATCTGGAAAACAAACTCGGCGCCCTTGGGCAAGAACTTGGCCGTGCCCGTGGGGAAGAACACCGGCTCAGCGCCCGGAACGAAGCCGGCGAAGAAGCCGGCGGTTCCCTGCTCTTGCTTGGGTTCCAGGTGCTTCACCGCGTCCGGATAATTGATGAAGACCAGGCAATGGTGGACGACTTTGGCATTTCCGGCGCGGATGACCACGCCCCGTACCCAGGCGTCTTCCGGAAGCGAGGATTTCACGGTGTAAACCTGATACGGCACGAGCCCGGTCGCGGGAATCTTCGCCGCTTCCGGCATGACGATGATGGCGTCGGGTCGGCCCAGCGGCCACTCCGGCGCCGGAGCAGGCAGCGCAGCGGGCAGCGGATCAACGCCCTCGCCACGTGGCGCGCCTTGTTCAATCCAGGCCAGCAACATGCGCTTCTGTTCGGGCGTCAAGGAGCGATCGTTGCTGAAGGTGGAGTGATGCGGGTCTGCGTGCCACGGCGGCATGCGACCTTCGAGCAGCACTTCCCGGATGGTCGCCGAGTGTCCGCGCAGTTTTTCATAATTGCTGAACGCGAACGGCGCCACGTTGCCGCGGCTGTGACAGTTCACGCAGTGCGACACGATCAACGGCGCGACGGCGCGGGTGTAATCCACAGGCGGGCTGGACTTGGCCAGCGCATCAGCAAACGTGACGGCGCAGCCTTTGAATTCCGTGCGGGTTTGCGGCACCGGCTTGCCTTCGAGAAAAGCCGCGAGCGCTTCGGCCAGAAAGCGCCGGTTGGCGGCTGGCTTTTGCTGGCCGTAGGCGAGCCGGTCATCCAGCGCCCCGCGATAAATGATCCGCCACGTCGTGGTGTCGATGGCGATGGCTTCCGCGGTGCGGTT
>JANOHH010000134.1:0-3839 GCA_031406395.1 Verrucomicrobiota bacterium
TATCGGAACGATGGCGCTCTCCCTCTGGGCGATGTGGCGCGTGAAGTCGGTTTACAACCACTACAATCAGGGCGTGGTGCGTTCGGGCATCACCGGGGGGCAGGCGGCGGCGGAAATCCTGCGCCTGAGCGGCATCCGCGATGTCAAGATCACCCACGCGGAGGGCATGCTCGGCGATCACTATGATCCGATTCACAAGCGGCTCGTGCTGTCCGAGGCGAATTACTTTGGGCGCACTCCGGCGGCCCTCGGCGTCGCGGCGCACGAATGCGGGCACGCCATTCAGCACGCCCAAGCCTACGGACCGTTGCACTGGCGCATGGCGGCGGTGGGCATCACGACGTACGCAAACTACGTCGTCATGTTTCTGCCAATACTGGGTTTGTTCACCGGATTGATCACGCCGTTGACCGGCGCGCTCTTCATGGCGGTGGCGTGGGGCATCATCATGTTATTCAACCTTGTGACGTTGCCGGTGGAATTCGATGCGTCGCGCCGCGCCAAGGTGGTGCTGGCTGATTTCGGCTTCATCGCGCCCGGCGAAGAGGCCACGGGCGTAAAGCGGGTCCTCGATGCGGCGGCGTGGACCTACGTGGCGGCTTTCATCACCTCGCTGGCTTACTTCCTCTGGCATGTGTTGCCACTGCTCACCGGCGGACGGCAGCGTGATTAAACAAATCAAACCATCAACCCAACAGAACTATGACAACCAGCATGAGACTCAATGTGCAACACTTGAACATTCCCGCCCTGGCCAACTTGGATGCCTGGGTGGAGAAGCAAATCTTCGCTCTCGGTCGCACGCGGCAGATTGACGAAGCCAATATTCGGTTGATCCGATTGGAGAACGCCAGCCCGGCTTTTCAGGTCAACGTCCACCTCGTCACACCCGGCCCGGATGTGTTCGCCGAGAGTCGCGATCACACGCTCCGCGCCGCGTTTGAGAAAGTCATGAAGCAGTTACGGGAACAGATCACCAGCCGCGCGACGAAACGGCTGCAACGGCACAAGAGCAACACGAAATCGCGGCGAAGTGGGTGAGCCGCGCCGCTCGATAAAAGTGATCAACTCCGCCCGCCCCATGAAAAAGCCAAATCTCTTCCGGCTCTGGTCGGCGCTGCCCGACGCCGGCCTGCGTTTTGCCCTCGCGGCGCAGCGCCGCGCCGCCCGGGCGGCCCAGCGCTTGGCCCAGGCCCGCCCGACGCGCAAGACGGTGGCCGCGACGCAGAAACGCTCGCTCAAGTTCATGAAAGGAATCTGGCAGCGGGCCCGGGCCCCGTTCAAAAGCGGGGCGCTGGGACCTGCCGGCAAGCCGGCACCCGTTGATCCGCCGTTCCAAAGTCACCCATGAAATCTCCCGATCCAATTCGCAAAGCCTGGTCGTTTCACCTGGGACGCATGTTGGGCGTGGAAGTTTACGTTCATTTCACGTTCCTGCTGCTGCTCGGTTTCATCGGCGTGGCGCATGGCTTGGCCGGACGCAGCCTGGACGCGGCGCTGACGGGCGTTTTGTTTTTCGCGGGCATTTTTCTCTGCGTCCTGCTGCATGAGTTTGGTCACGTGCTGGCAGCCCGGCGTTACGGCATCCAGACCCGGGACATCACGCTGCTGCCCATCGGCGGATTGGCGCGCCTGGAACGCATCCCCGAGCAGCCCGCGCAGGAACTCTTCGTCGCGCTCGCCGGCCCGGCGGTCAACGTTGTCATCGCCGCCGGATTGGCAGTGGGCCTCGGGCTGGGCGGTTATTGGCAATCGTTCGCCTCGCTGAGCCTGACCGGTGGGAACCTCTTCGAGCGTCTGTTGTTCGCCAATTTGTTCCTCGTCGGGTTCAACCTGATCCCGGCTTTCCCGATGGACGGGGGCCGCGTGCTGCGCTCGCTGCTGGCGATGCGGTTCGGGGCGGTGCGCGCCACGCGCGTGGCGGCGGCCATCGGCAAAGGCATTGCGGTAGTATTTGGCTTCGTCGGTTTGTTTACCAATCCGCTGCTGCTGCTCATTGCGCTGTTCGTCTGGATTGGGGCATCCCAGGAAGCCGCCGCGGTCGAGATGAAGTCCACCTTCGAGGGCGTGCCGGTGCGCGCGGCAATGTTGACGCAATTTGAAACCCTCTCGCCGATGACGACTTTGGGCGACGCCTCGCGAATTCTCCTGGCCGGTTCGCAGCAGGATTTTCCGGTGGTCGAACGCGGCCAGGTTGTGGGCTTGCTCACGCGCGACCGCTTGTTCGAGGCGCTGCGCGACGGCGGGGAGAGCCAGGTCGTGGCCGATGTGATGGAGCGAAGTTTCCAAGTCGCGCGGCCCGAGGACTTGCTGGACGTGGTCATGGGGCAGAGCGAACCGGAGCGACCTGCGGCGATCCCGGTGCTGCACAACGGCCGGATCGCCGGTCTGCTGACGCCGGACAACATTGGCGAACTTTACATGATCAATGCGGCTCTGCGGGCCCGGGGCAAGGTGCCGCCGAAGGTCGCTCCGCCGGTGATCAACACCCAGACCCAGCCGGCGGACGTGCCACTCGAACGCCCGTTGGCTTCCCCACTCCATGATTGAAATCGGAAATATCGCTTGGCCATGAACACCGCTGAAAAAGAATCCATTCTCACCCTGGCCCTGATGGCAGGTTTCGCCGACGGCGTGAAAAACGATGCCGAACGCGCGGAGTTCAAACGCATCGCCGATCGCCTGATGCAGGACGGCGGGCCACCCGCCGCGCTCTACCAGCGCGTCCTGCTAAAGCAGGTCACGTTGCCGCAGGCCGCCGCCTCACTGCAGGCACCGGAACTCCGTCAACTCGCCTACGAGATGGCCGTGTGCGTGTGCGATGCGGATGGCGCGCAGACCGCTGCCGAAAAAGAATTTCTGGCCGACTTGCACCGGGAGTTGCAACTCGACCCGGCGGCAACCGCCCTTTTTGAAAGCTCCGCCGACGCGCTGGCCGTCGCGCCGCTGGCCGCGGGCGCCCTTCCGACGAGCAGCACCGCGCGTCCCGCTGCCGAGGCCGAGGTGGACCGCATGATTTTGAACTATGCCATTCTCAACGGCGCGCTGGAGTTGATGCCCGAATCGCTCGCCACCATGGCCATCATTCCGCTGCAAATGAAGCTGGTCTATCGCATCGGCAAACACCACGGCCACGAACTCGACCGCGGTCACATCAAGGAACTGCTTGCCGCGGCGGGCGTGGGGTTGACCTCGCAGGTGTTGGAAGGGTACGCGCGCAAATTGCTCGGCGGCTTGCTGGGAAAAATCGGCGGCGGTATGGTGAAGTCGGTCGGAAAACAAGTCACGAGTTCCGCCCTGTCCTTCGCCACAACCTGGGCGCTGGGCAAACTGGCGAATCAATACTACTCCGCCGGCCGCAAACTCTCCGTCAGCGAACTGCGCTCGCTCTTCGGCTCCCTGACGGAACAGGCCCGTGGCTTCCACGCCAACCACCTGAACGCCATCCGCGACAAGGCGGGGTCGCTGAATCTGAGCCAAATCCTCCCGCTCGTTCGCGGGCAATAGCCAATACGGCCATGACATCGTTCGCCCATTTCCCGCGCAAAATAAAGGGCCAAGTCGGATAATGCCTCGGGCATTCGCCTCGCCATGCCGGGCGACTCGGAGGCCGATCCGGCAGCATACGATCTACAAACTTTATGAACCAACTTAAAACCATCCTCGTGGGCGTGGACTTCTCGGAGTGCTCGCGTCGTGCGCTCGAACAGGCGGTGCGTCTGGCGCGTTGGAACAACGCCCAACTCAGCATCATTCATAAATCCGCTGCTCGGTTTTTTAAGACGCCACATGCGCGTGACAGATCAGTTACACGGGCAGCAGTTTTTTGTCCGAGCCCC
>JANOHH010000155.1:0-7820 GCA_031406395.1 Verrucomicrobiota bacterium
CACTGTTTCGCGGTTTAGCTGAGGCCATCACGCGCGGCGTGGACACGTTCACAAATTTCCCGGCATCATTTCTGTTCCTCGGTCAGGAACGCTGGCTCGGTATTCCAGCGCAGGCGCCCGTATTTATCGTAGTTGCCGTCGGGGTCTGGCTGCTGGTGCATCGAACGACCTTCGGGCGTTCGTTTCGGGCCATCGGTTTTGCGCCGGAGGGCACGCGTTACGCGGGGATTCCCGTCGAACGGCGTATCGCGCTCGCCTACGTGCTGGCCGGTATCATCGCGGCCCTAGCCTCCATCATCTACACCTCGCGGTTGGGCCAGGCGAAAGCGGATGCGGGCATGGGCTATGAGTTGTTCGCGATCACCGCCGTGGTATTGGGCGGGACGAGCATTTTTGGCGGCGTTGGTTCGGTTCACGGAACGTTGCTTGGCGTGGCGGCCATTGCCGTGCTCAACAACGGTCTCGTTCACGCCCGTCAACCACGCGAGATGGCAGGAATGCTTACCGGCGTGCTGCTGATTCTCGCGCTCTCCAGTTCGGTCCTGCCGAAATTGCTGGCCTCGCTCCGGTTGACCCGGCAAAGTTCGCCACCAAAGAAACAACCATCTTACACTGCATGAAAAATATCCTCATTCTCCTTCTGGCCGTCGCGTTCGCCGGTCTGGCGGGTTGCGGCAAATCTGCCGACTCGACAGGCGGGGCTTCAACCAGCGCAAGTGGCGGAAAGAAGCTTACCATCGCGCTCATGCCCAAGAGCAAAGGCAATGCGTATTTCATTTCGTGTAAGAAAGGCGCGGAAAAAGCGGCCCAGGAACTCGGAGTGGAATTGCTGTTCGATGGCCCGACCGACCCCGACCCTGCGAAGCAAAATGAGATCGTTGAGAATTGGATCACGCTCGGCGTGGATGCCATTGCCGCCGCGTGCGAAAACAAGGAGGGCATCTCGACCGCCTTGCGAAAGGCGCGCGCCAAGGGCATCAAGGTCATTACTTACGACGCGGATGCCTTGCCGGATGCGCGCGAGTTTTTCGTGAATCAAGCCACGCCGGAGGGCATTGCCAACGCGCTCATGGATGAGGCCGCGCGGTTGTGCAACAGCGAAGGCGAGTTCGCCATCATCACGGCGAGCCTGACCGCAGGGAACATGATTGAATGGCAGAAAGGAATCGAAGTTCGACGCGCGACGAAATATCCCAACATGAAAATGGTGGCATTACGCCCCTGCGACGACCTCAAAGACAAGGCGCAGAGTGAAGCCACGGCGCTCTTGGGCGCGAATCCGAATCTCAAACTCATCATGGCGATTTGTTCGCCCGCCGTGCCGGGTACGGCAGAAGCCGTGAAACAAGCGGGCAAGGCCGGCAAGGTGAAGGTCATCGGGCTGGGCCTGCCGAATGAGAACAAGCGCTACGTTCATGAAGGGGTGACGGATTCGGTGATTCTCTGGAACACGGAGCAGCTTGGGCATTTGACCGTGTTGGTCGCCAACGCGCTGGCGAAGGGGGAGCTAAAAGCCGGTGCGAAGAGCATCAACGCCGGCACCTTGGGCAACTTTGAGATCCTGGGCGACAATGTTTTGCTGGGCAAACCGTTCCTCTTCAACAAGGCGAATATCGACCAGTTTGATTTCTGAGTGAGGGATGGTGAACCGCTTATCGCGCACAGCTCCGCCAATCCAAGAATCAAAAAACGTCGGTAAGCGGAGATTAGCGGTTTTCTTTTCGGCCGAATCGAGCTAAAAGATTAGCGGTTGCGCGCGTGGTGGAATGGCAGACACGCCAGACTTAGGATCTGGTACCGCAAGGTTTAGAGGTTCAAGTCCTCTCGCGCGCACCATTGTTTTTTTTGACGCAGCCAAGGCGGCGCTAATCCGATCAATTTTGGACCCGTTGCCTGTGCCGATTCTGCTCAGTTTGAGGTTGCGTCGAGCCGGCGGCGGCCTAAGCTTCGCGCCAAGCTGTCACGTAGTGACAACCACCAAAGATCATGATCCGGTCACTCGCATTCACCACGCAAGGTCGCCTGCACACGCGGGACATCGAGATGTTCCTGATGCCCACACTGTTGAGCGATACGAATCTTTTCCTCTGGATAGATCTTGAAAATCCGACCCCGGAGGAAACCAAATTCATCCTGGAAGACCTGTTTCATTTTCACCCGCTTTCCATTGAGGACTGCGTGGGGGTCAGTCCGTCGCCCAAAGTTGAGGAGTATCTACCCAAGGAGGAGGACAAATTCGCGCCGTACCTGTTCATGGTGATTCATGCGGTGGATTACAGCCGCAAGGATGGCGTGTTCGGCACGAGTGAGTTGAATTTTTTTCTTGGCAAGAATTTTCTCGTCACCTACCACGCAGCGCCCTTGCGGAGTGTGGCGATGACCGAGGAGCGCGCCTGCAAAGGCACCATCCACATCGCCCGCGCGCCCGACCGCGTCGCGCATAACCTTCTGGACGCGATTGTGGATAATTACAAACCGGCGCTGGAGGAGCTATCCATGGAAATCGCGGAGCTCGAACAGGAGGCGTTGCAAAATCCCACGCACAAGACCCTCAATCAGATTCTCCAGGTCAAAAAGGAAGTGTTGCACCTGCGCCAGATCATCGGCCCCCAGCGGGAAGTGCTGGCGCGCTTTGCCCGCGGTGAGTTCAAGCTGATCCGGGCGCATCTCGTGCCCTATTACCGGAATGTCTATGACGCGCTGTATCACATTTCCGAACTGGCGCAAAATTACACGGACAGCCTCACCGGCATCCTGCAGGTCTATTTGAACATGTCGTCCAATCAGACCGGCGAAGTGGTGAAATTGCTGACGCTGATCACGGTCATCACGACGCCGCTGATGATGGTTGGAACGTGGTATGGGATGAACTTCGGCGACCAGATGCGGGAGATGAAGTGGCCGCATGCATATCAACTCGCGATCACGGTGACCTTGGTTTCCACGGTGGCCACCTACTGGTATTTCAAGAAGAAGAAATGGTTTTGACGCCAATGCAAAATTCACAATTTGAGATTAGTAATGTCTCCGCTGGCCAGTCTCGACGATTCGCCACCGATCATTTTTCATTTTTCATTTCTAATTTTTGATTCCCGTGCCGCCGCCTAAATCCAGTTTTCTCGACAAGGTGCTCGGTCGCATCGGACGGCTCGATGCCGAAGGCCTGCAAACCGTAGTTCAGCGCCTCGCCCGCGAGCGCAGCTTTCTCGAAACGCTTTTCAATACCATCGAGGACGGAGTGCTGGTGGTAGACGAAGCCGGGCGCATTCTATACCTCAATCAGGCTGTGACCCGGTTGCTGGGTCTGCAACCCAATACCGAAGGCCGGCAGTTGAAGGAGATTCTGCCCGAGGTGGATTGGGGAAAAATCTCACGCCTCGACGCCGACGGCGGGCCTCATATCGTGCGCCACGAGTTCGAGGTTGCGTATCCGCGCCCGCGCTTTCTTCGGCTCTATGCCGCGCCGCTCGATGGCGAGGAAACTGGCAGCTCCGGCATGGCGCTGATTTTGCACGACGCGACGGAAGCGCGGCAGAAAAACTTCGAGGCGATCGAAAGTGAACGCGTGCAGGCGCTCACGCTGCTTGCGGCCAGCGTCGCCCATGAAATCGGCAACCCCCTCAATGCCCTGCACATCCACTTGCAACTCATGGAGCGCGAGGTCAAGAAGCTCAAGACCAGCCCGGCGCGCGGCGGGATCGCGGCCCGACCCCGTTCGCAATCCGCGACCAACGAAGCGGACACCGCGGACGTCGCAAACAAGCTGGATCAATATCTCTCGGTGGCAAAAGGGGAAATCAACCGACTCGACTACATCGTCACGCAATTTCTTCAGGCCATCCGTCCCGCCCCATTACAAATCAGACCGGCGACCCTCAATGAAGTCGTGCAGAAGACCCTCGAACTCCTGCGGCCGGAACTCGACAACCGTGGCATCACGATCAAGACAAAACTCGCCCGGCAGCTGCCCGCGACGCCGATAGATCCAACGCAGACCCAGCAGGCGCTCCTGAACCTCATCAAGAATGCGATGCAGGCGATGACCAAGGGCGGCACGCTGACGTTGCAGACGGGCGAAAGTACCGAGGCCGTCTGGGTGAGCGTAGCCGACACGGGCGGCGGCATTCCGCAGGAACAGCTCAACCGCATCTTCGAACCTTTTTACACGACCAAGAAAAAAGGCAGCGGCCTCGGCCTGATGATCGTGCAACGCATCGTGCGCGCCCACAATGGCCGCATCGAACTCGAAAGCCACGTGGGTCGTGGCACGACCTTTCGGATATGGCTGCCGTTGCATGAGCGGAAGCCGAGATTGCTGGAGGCACCCGTGGCATGACGAAACCAACTTTGCTCATCGTGGACGACGAGAAGCCCACTCGCGAAGGCCTGCGCGCGGCGCTGGAGGAACGCTTCGATGTTTACCTGGCCGAGGACGCGAAGGCCGCAATGGAATTGCTCGAACGCGAAAGTTTCGACGTGATGCTCACGGACTTCCAGATGCCGAACGAGGACGGCATGAAGCTCATCGGGCGCGCGAAGTCGCTGGCGAAACCGCCGATCTGCATCCTAATGACCGCCTACGGCTCGGAGGAACTCGCCGTGGACGCCATGAAACGTGGGGCGGACGATTACATCGCCAAGGGTCGGCTGCAAATTGACGAACTCGAGATGCGCATCGCCCGGGCGGTGCGGTCGCAGAAGTTGGAAGTCGAAAACGTGTCGTTGCGTCAGCGGCTCGACGAGAAGTTCGGCATGGAAAACATCGTGGGCGAGTCGCCGGCGATGAAGGAAATCTTTGAGGTGGTGCAGCAGGTCGCGCCGACCCGGGCCACGGTCCTGTTGCTCGGCGAAAGCGGCACGGGCAAGGAGCTGGTCGCCAAAGCGGTCCACCAGCTCAGTCCACGCGCGCGGCAGCCTTTTGTGACGGTGCATTGCGCGGCGCTGGCGGCCACGTTGCTGGAGAGCGAGCTCTTCGGCCATGAGAAGGGCGCATTCACCGGCGCCCATGAGCGACGGATCGGGCGGTTCGAGCAAGCGCAGGGCGGGACGCTGTTTCTGGATGAGATCGGGGAGATTGACGCCACCATCCAGATCAAGCTGCTACGATTTCTGGGCGAAAGGACCTTTGAGCGCGTCGGTTCCAACAAGACACTGACCGCCGACGTACGGCTGGTCGCGGCCACAAACAAGAATCTGGACACGCTCGTGGCGGCCGGCACTTTCCGCGAGGATTTATTTTTCCGGTTGCGGGTGGTGGAGATAAACCTGCCGCCGTTGCGTGAGCGGATGGGGGACATCCCGCTGCTGGCTCAGGGGTTTTTGCGGGAATTCGCGGAGGAAAATCACAAGCCAGTGAAGGATTTTACCGCGGACGCGCTCGCGTTGTTGCTGAACCATCGTTGGCCGGGCAATGTGCGCGAACTGCGGACGGCCATCGAGAGCGCGGTGGTGCTGTGTCGCGGTGAGCGTATTTCGGCGCGCGACCTGCCGCGCAGCTTGCGCGGGGAGTACGGGGCAGCGGTTGAGAGTGGGCGCGAGCTGGCAAAGAATGGCTTGACGGTGAAGGAAGCGGAGAAACAATTGATTGTTCGGGCACTCAAAGAAACGAAGGGCAACCGTACGCGGGCCGCGAGAAAGATCGGCATGGCGCGGCGCACTTTTCATCGCAAGCTGCACACGTATCATCTGGAAGGCTTTTGATTATGACGTCCGTTCAAGATTTGGTTAACAAGTTTGAGGCCGTCTGGAACGGGCGGGGGTGGCGCATTGGCCTGGGTGGTCTGCTCGTCGTGATGATGGTGGTGGGCTACAACTGGCGCTCGTTCCACAATCTGAACAATCCGGAGGCGATGGATGCCGCACAAGTGGCGCGAAATCTTGCCGAAGGCCGGGGCTACACCACGCAGTTCATTCGTCCGTTCAGTATTTACCTGATCAAGCAACGTAACCAGAACAAGTCCGGAAAGGTCGCAACGGAGGTCGCGGCAGACCCCGCGCAACTCAAGGGCCCGCATCCGGACTTGGCGAATCCGCCGGTATATCCCGTGGTACTGGCCGGCTTGATGAAAGTGTTGCCGTTCAAGTATCCGGTGAACGTCCAGGATGCCTTTTGGAGCGTACCCGCCCGGCAGCCCACCGCCGACACGCCGCGCCAGTTCTTGCGTTACCAGCCGGATTTTATCATCGCACTTTTCAATCAGGGCTTGTTAGTGGCGAGTGTGTTGATGGTATTTTTTCTCGCGCGGCGGCTGTTCGATAATCAGGTGGCTTGGATGGCAGCGATCCTGATGCTGGGCTGTGAACTGCTCTGGCGCTTCAGCGTTTCGGGATTATCCACGCAACTACTGCTGCTGATCTTCCTGGGGTTGATCTGGTGTCTGGTGTGGCTCGAAAGCGAAGAACGTGAGCCGGTGTGGGGTCACCGGGCCCAGTTTTGGCTGGCGGGAGTGAGCGGTCTGCTGCTGGGCCTGGGCACCTTGACGCGCTATGCGTTCGGCTGGCTGGTCATCCCGGTGCTGGTTTATCTGGGCGTGTTTTGCGTGCTCCGGCGGTTCCAGTTGCTGTTAGTCACGCTGGGGGTGTTTCTCGCGGTGCTGTCGCCGTGGGTCGCGCGCAATTTGCTCGTGAGCGGGACGCCCTTCGGGACGGCCAGTTATGCCCTGCTCGAAACTTCGTTTGTCTTCCCGGAAAACAAGTTGCAGCGGTCCCTGGAGCCAAGTTTCAAGGCGGTGGGCCTGAAACCATTCATATTCAAGCTCACGGGCAACGCGCGGGAGATCCTGCAAAACGACCTGCCCAAACTCGGTGGCAGTTGGGTGTCGGCCTTGTTCCTCGCAGGTCTGCTGCTGAACTACCGGAGTCCGGCGCTGCAGCGCTTACGCTATTTTCTCCTGGGCACATTGCTGCTATTTGTCGTCGTCCAGTCGCTGGGGCGCACTCAGATCTCCGAGGATGTGCCCGTGTTCAATGGCGAGAACCTGCTCGTGCTAACCGTGCCGCTGGTGCTCCTTTTCGGCACCGGCCTGTTCTTCCAGTTGCTGGATCAGGTTTCGTTCCGCATCCGCGAACTGCGTTACCTCCTCATCGGCGTGTTCGGATTCATCGCCTGTCTGCCGCTGGTTTTTATTTTTCTCCCGCCCAAAACCTCGCCGCTCGCCTATCCCCCCTACTATCCGCCCGCGATCCAGCAGACCTGCGGCTGGATGAAGGAAAGCGAACTCATGATGAGCGATATTCCGTGGGCGATGGCTTGGTATGGCAACCGCCAGTGCGTCTGGCTCACGCAGAACGCGCAATCGGAATTCTTTGCCATTCATGACTTCCTCAAACCCGTGCGCGGCCTTTATCTCACGCCCCAAACGATGGACAACCGGTTCCTCTCGCAATGGGTGCGCGCGGGTGAGCACAGCTGGCCGAGCTTCATTCTCGAAAGCATGCTCCGCAACCAGATCCCGGAAAACTTTCCCCTGCGCAAGGCGCCCGCGGGCTTCTTCCCGGAACAACTTTTCCTATCCGACTATGTGCGCTGGTCAACTACGATTGACGGCAAGCCTGCGTCCAACGGCCCCATCGCCCCGCCCGTAGAAGAAGAAGGCTTACCGATGACCAAGCCCAAGGAGAAGGACGCGGACAAGAAATAAGCCCGGGTGCCGGTCGCGTTGCCGCGCCCTCCCGACGATCAAAACCGCCACCGGGCGCGATTGCAATTGTTCCCACCTCCGGCTTATGCTCGCGCGATGAATCAAAAGACTGAAAAAGCTCCCGTGGATCCGGAGTTGCACCGCCGCGTGCAGGAGCTCATCGCCTTCAAGGGCGGGGGC
>JANOHH010000241.1:0-4616 GCA_031406395.1 Verrucomicrobiota bacterium
GGGCGGGATCACCAACTGGCCGCGCACCATGCCGATGCTCACCTCGCCGCGGTCCCGGATGTCATCCGTGCGGTTGTTGCACACATACAAGTCCAGCGTGCCATTGCCGTCCACGTCCGCCAGGGCGAGCGTGACGCTGCCGTATTGGCTGCCTGTGCCGGCGAATCCGGTAGCGTCAGCAAATTTCCCGTGCCCATCGTTGGCAAAGCACCGCACCCCGTTGCCCGTGGTCGCGACCAGCAAGTCGAGCCAGCCATCACCACTCACGTCCGCGAAAACCGCGCCGCGGTAATTCTGGCCGGGACACACAATTCCCGACTGCGCCGTAACATCCTTGAAGGTGCCGTCGCCGAGGTTTTTGTAGAGCACGTTGCTGCCTTGCAGGCTGCACAGGTAAAGGTCCGGCCTGCCGTCATTGTCAAAATCGCCGGCCGCCAGGCCGGAGCCGTTGGCCAGGACGCGATTGGCTTCCCCTTTCCAGGTGTCGAGTTCGTTCGTGAACCAGATTCCGGTCTGGCTGGGCGGCCGCAGCTCGAAGCCGGTCTTGCCACCCGCCGGTACGGACAGTTCCGCCCAGCGGCAACCCGGTGCCGGGTGCCAAACCCGCTCCGCAGCCCAAGCGCTGTCGAAAGGGCAGCCACCTGCCGGAACCAGGGCGAGGACGCAAAGCCATTTGCCGAAAGAAATCATTGCGGTAAAAAGGTGCGGGGCTTTTTCGTAAATTACAAGCACCCGGGCAAGGGCCAAACCGAAAACGGTTGCAGCAGTTGCGGCCTCACCGTTCGGCGAGGTTGGAGTTGTTGCAGTGAACCGTCCGGCACCGGGCAAAGCCAATCCTCCCACCAACCGGTTGGCAAAGCTGAGGCGGCTCCATGTCCTCCCGCCGGCCCCATCGGGCTGGCCCACAGTGGTAAAGAATTTCCCCCAACGGGCGGGGCTTAACCAGCGCACCGACCTCGCCCCCGGGCACCGTTAATCTTTTGGTTCCACGATGGTCAATAGCGTGTTGGGCGAAATGTCTTTTTCCAGAACCTGGATTTTGCCGGTGGGCCAGGTTACTTCCACGCCTTCAATTTTCGTCTCGTCGCCCAGGCCGAAATAGAGCGGGAGAGCGCTTTGCGAAAGATAACCGGATTTACCATCGTGCTGCTGAGTTTGGCTTCGGCCGCCGGCGGTCAGCTTCACCCGTGCGCCGAGGCCGTCGCGGTTGGATTGGGTGCCGATGAGTTTGATCTTCAAGCAGTGGATTTTCTTTTTCTGCGCGAGATCGCTGATGAACACTTGCGGGCGGTCGTTTATTTCGTTGGTGAGGAGGTCCAGATCGCCGTCGCCGTCGAGATCGCAGATGGCCGCCGAGCGGCTGCTCGCGCTGCCTTGGATCATCACGCGCTGGGTTTGGCCCTGACAATCCCGATGGTTCTTGTCCGCTCCCCCGCAGTCCAGGACAAAATAATCCGTCGCCGTCCGTCCGCCGAGGCGCGGCTCGACGCCGAGCGTAAATTCTGAGTCGATGAATTTCTTTCCGCCTTCGTTCAGCAGAACACTGTTGCCGGCGTAGCCAAACGGGAAGCCCA
This sequence comes from Verrucomicrobiota bacterium, assembly GCA_031406395.1. GTDB lineage: Bacteria > Verrucomicrobiota > Verrucomicrobiia > Limisphaerales > JADLHS01 > JADLHS01. Next base: position 1,575 of record JANOHH010000241.1, read on the forward strand.
TGCCGGCGGTTATGAAAACATCGGCGAATCCGTCGGCGTTCAGATCGCCGACACTGGGCGCCCAAGGCCACCAGGTTTCCGCGCCCGCCTCGTCCGAGACTTCGGCGAATTTGTCCCGTCCGAGGTTTTTCCAGAGCGCGTTGCCGAAAATGTTGTTCGCGGAACCCTGCAAATCGGCCTCGGTCCACTCGGCCTTGCAGACAGCTTCCGACTTCACCTTTTCACTTCCCGGTCGCGGACCGGCCTGGATTCCCAGTTGCAGGGTGGTCATGTCCGAGTGCATGTCGGTGATGAATAAATCAAGCCGTCCGTCGTTGTTGAAATCAAAAAATTTAAGCCCCATCGCACCCCAAGGAGTTTTGGGGAAATAGTCGTCGGTCCGGTCTACAAATTTTTTGCCGCCCTGGTTCAGGTAAAAATGGTCATCGCCTTGCATGTTCAGCACGTAAAGATCGGGGAAACCGTCCCCATTCACATCGGCGAACGAGGCCTCGCCGCTCCAGGCGGAATGGTTCAAAACCTCGGCCGGCAGTTCCTTGAATTTTTTGTGGCCAAGGTTTTTGTACAAGAGGCTGCGCTCGCTCAATTCGGGAAGCAGGTGGCCGAAGAATCCATTGGTGATGCCGACATAATAACCGCCCGCTCCGCGTTCGTTGGTCGTGTATTTGCCGAGGTTGCAGACGAAGAGATCGAGCCAGCCGTCGTTGTCGAAGTCGAAGAACACGATCCCCGACGAGTGGCCCACGTAATCCACTCCGGCTTCATGGGAGATTTCCTTGAACCTGCCCCCGCCCAGATTTTCAAATAGTACATTTCCGCCCCGAACGGTGGTCACAAACAGGTCGGGGTCGCCGTCATTGTCAATGTCAGCGAACGCGGCGGCGACGCAGATCTTGGCATTGAGGCCGACCCCGGCGGAAGCGGTGATGTTTTCGAATTTCCCGTTGCCGAGGTTGCGCCACAATTCATTCCCGCCAAGCTGGCTCACGAAATACAGATCCAACAACCCATCGCCGTCCACGTCGGCAACCGCCATGCCCGTCCCGTGGTCGTAGTGGATGGGCTTGAAATACTTGCCCGCGTCGTCCACCGCGCGACTGCGAAAGGTGATGCCGCTTTCCGCCGTGCGCTCGGTGAACCGGAAATCGTGAAAGGCATTTTGCGCGGCGGCGGCTTGCATCTGTTGGCGTTGCCGGCGCGCCAGCCGTTGCGCCGGATCCGGCGGCGATCCAGCTACCAGAGAGTCATTGACCGCACCTCGCACGGTCCACGACGGTGTCGCAATGAGCAGGAGTAGACAACCGGCCACCCAACCAGTTCTAAGCTTTTTGTGCATTAATATTTTCATGGGAAAAGTCGAAGGAGTTATTTTGTGCGTCGGCGAAAATCGGTGTTCGGGGATTCCGCCGCTCGGGGCCGGATCGTCGCATCGAACGCCGGAGCTATCGCAATGAACTCGTTGGAAGCGTTGGCAGTCACCCGGTTCAGAGTTCGCGCCGGTTCGGGAAAAAAGCAGCCGGTCACCCGTACTGGGTGCGGATTCTTGAGGTCCAATTCGAGACCCAGGTCTTCGCAAATCGGGTTCCCGAGGTCATTTTGCGAAAACACGCAGTCCGGATGAACGCACTGTTTGCTGAAGTGGTCCGCGGTATCGCGTTTGCCCATGATCGCGCAACGCCTGCCGCTGGCGCCGGATTGGGGGAAAACCTTCCGGGACGCCGAACTGGTGAAGAAAGTCCGGGTCCGGCCCGAAGACTCCCGGGTGAACTCGCTCTTTCCGCCCGCTGGCATATCAGTTTCGGTCCAACGGAAACCCTGTTCCGCCGGCCAAGTCCACTCGACACCCCGGGCACTGTTGAAAGGGCAACCACCCGCCGAAATCAGGGCGAGAGCGCAAAGCCATTTGCCGAAGGGAAACATCGCGGCAAGAAAGTGCAGGGTTGCTTGGTAAATTACAAGTGCCCGCCGGACGGCCCGGCTCAACCCGAGGGTCCGGCCCGGTATCAAACCCCGCGCAGGGAGGCTTGGCGGCGTTAGAAAAAACTTGGCCGAATGCGACGAGGATGTTTGATCGCACTGCAAAGCGGCGAAGCCCCCAAGCTGGTACTGTAAACGGCAAAGGAAGGCACGACCAACTGACATCCACCAGTCAGTGCTGCCCGGTTCATCGGATTTCTTTTTCTTTGCAGTGCTATCCGTAAGATTCAACTCATTCGGCGACGTTTTTTTAACGCCGAGGTCGCCGAGGTAGGCGCAGAGGAACGCGGAGGCGGATTTTCTTTGCGACCTTTGCGAGAACCTCTGCGTCCTCTGCGTTTCATCAGGCGGTCGGGCAGTTTGGTTGCGGCTTTGCGTAAAAAGCCTTCCACATGGAGCCGGATCAGCCCGCGGACCCGACTTATCTGCCCGGTCGGAGGAGCGGGCGCGCGGGAGTTGGCAATTTTAGGTGTCGCGATAGGTTCCGATGCCCTGCCCCTGCCACATACGCGCCCACTATTGCGGTTCAGTCCGAACTAATATGTCAGGAGCGCTCAGGCGATTTCTGCATCCACAATCGGCTCCCGCGCAAACCCCCGGAAGTGGGGCCACTGGCGGGTTGCGCGGGGCGAGCGGGCAGGGGGCAGGGGCCAACGCATTATTTTTTAAAAAAACTGTTGACGATCAAATCGGATTTTGAGAATGTCTATACAAGTCCAGCACTACAAAAAAATAAAAATACTACAAACCACCAGTATTCATTCGTAAAATCCATGAAAATTCATATTAGAACCACAGTCACTGCACTCGCAGCGTGTTTGCTTCTCGGAGCGGCTCCAACAATCCAGGCCGCGTCTATTGGGGTAAACTTCATCGGACGGGGAGCCAACGGAAACCAAGCCAATCAAGGGTATTCCCTCAGTCCAACTGCTGTTGCAGGGCAGGTTGCACAACCGAATTGGAACAATGTTGACACGGGCCAAACCACCTTTGACGGGTCTGTGTCGTTCTTGAATAGCGATGCTGGCGACTATACGAGTGTATCCCTGACCTATGAAGCCAACG
>JANOHH010000279.1:0-30372 GCA_031406395.1 Verrucomicrobiota bacterium
CTTCCCGGCAAATGATGCAGGCTTGGTGCGCCGGTGTCCCACATCGGAATGCCATCCGCAGAACAGTTGGTCAGGTAGAAATCGGCCGTGGCGGTGGCCGCCTTCGTGAATAGCTGCTTGCACTTGTCTGCCCCGCCAACAGATTTGAAGTCCGCCACCATCCCGCATCCGCCATGCCGGAGGAATTCAAGTTGCTCGGCAAATCCGCAGATCGCCCACGCTAGTCCGCGCGTCCAGGTGCTGAACGGTGAGTAACCCTGCTGCGAGTTTGGACAACGGAACACGCCACTCGTCGTGTTGAACACCGCTTCATGAGCGGTACGACCCCGAACATCATAAGCGTCGCGCCCTGCGCCGTAGTAAATCGAATAACGCGCCGTATTCAGCGCGTGTTCGACGAGCCTCTGCAACAGGGAAATCCTGACGTCTTGCTCGCCCATGAGGGCATGACCGAGTTGATGTGCCAATGCGAGTGACCGACACGAGCGGATCGTGTCCACAAACAGTGAGTGCGGCCCGTTGAAGCTGTGAATGAAGCCCGTGCCGTCGGCGAGCTTCGTCCAGCGCGCCGCCTGCACCGCGCCGGACACTTTCAGGGCCAGCTCGTAGAAATTCCTCTCCTCCGCGTTGGGCGGAATTTTCCCCTCGCGCATCAAGCGCAGCAGATTTCCGTAGGTGGAGACATTATTGAAACCGTGATCATGGACGCCCATATGCGAGACGTGTGAGGCCATGCGCTCCACCGTTCCGCGCCGGCCAATCTCGAGGAAGCGTTCGTCACCCATCGCATCGAATTGCAGCAGCGCCGAGCCGTATTGAAATCCTTGCGTCCATTCCGTCCAGCCGCGCGAGGTGTATTTGCCTTTCAAGGTGAACACCGGCGTCCCTTGGACCGGCTTCCAGCTTTTTTCAATGCTAAGGATTTTCTGACCGGACAACTCGAACACGCGCTCGATTTGCCGTACCAGTTTCTTGGGCGTCAGTTTGGAATCAATTTTAACGGGCATCTTCTGTATTCGTAGGAGACGAGGTGACGAGTCTCAAATCAAATGGTTTTTCTGGCGGAGCATCGGTAATCAATTTAGAGACTCCTTACGTCGTCTCCTACAATCGGCGCAGGTGAAAACCTCCATCCACATTGATGACTTCGCCGGTGCTGAACGGAAACGCGCTGCTGGCGATGGCGGCCACGGCGCGGCCGATGTCCTCAGGCGTGCCCCAGCGTTGGATGGGGGTCATCCCATCGGCGATGAGCTGGTCATATTTTTCCTTCACCGGCCCGGTCATGTCCGTCGCGATGACGCCGGGGCGAATCTCATAAACGTTGATGCCATTCGCTGCGAGGCGGGCTGCGAAAAGCGATGTGAGCATGGAGAGCGCGGCCTTGCTCATGCAGTAATCGCCGCGATTCGTCGAGGCGGTGTAGGCCGAGATGGAAGAGATCGTCACGATCTTTGGTTGGTAGGGGGCGAACTCGGCTGCTTGCGGGCGGTTGACGAGTTGGATCATCCAGTTTGCAGCAAGCTGCGTCAGAAAGTACGGGCCTTTAACATTGATCGCCATGAGCCGGTCAAAACTCTCCTCGGTGGCTTCGAGAATATCCGCCCGCACTTCCGGCGCAACGCCAGCGTTGTTGACCAATAAATCGAGCCGCCCCAACTTTTCTTGCGTGAACTCAATCAGCCGTTTGCGGTCGGTGCTCTGGCTGATGTCCGCCTGGCAGACTTCGGTGCGGATTGGTTTTCCGGCCGCCTTCGCCTCCGCGCTGCAATCGTTGGCGGTTTGTCCTGCGGCAGCGGCATTGGCTGCGTAGTTGATGACGAGGTCATGGCCAAGTTTCGCCAAGGCCAGCGCGATCCCGCGGCCAATTCCGCGCGACCCGCCGGTGATCAAAGCAACTGGATTCACCCGCCGAAACTAGGGCCTCCGGGGCAGAAGGAAAATGATTTTGTTTGCCCGAACCACGGTTCGAGTGCATCCGCTCACACCCCCAGCGGAAGCGGGCGGTTAGTTTGGAGTTCCGCGTTTACGCGGGAAGGTGTGGTGAATGCGCCGAGCCGCCCAATGGCGGAACTTCAAACAGGCCTAGGGTCGAGCTGCGCCTACGGGGCAGTCTGGCCACCGCGTCCGACGGGGGGAGCGGGCGTAATTCGTAATTGCGTTTTCCGAGAACATTTTTATCCTGCGCTTGTCTCATGACCCGAAGGCCACGGCGGGGCAGTTGCCAACGGTGATGGGTTGAACATGAACAAATCTGGAGACGAACAACCGACCGCCGAGGGGCGCCGCGGTTTCATCCGCAAATTTCTCGCCGGCATGATTGGCACCGTGCTCGCGTTGATTCCCGCCGGCGCGGGCTTGACCGTCCTGTTGGATCCGCTGCGGCGCAAAACGACCGCCACCGGCGCCGTACCGGTTGCTTCCCTCGACGGCTTGCCGGCTGACGGCGTGCCGCGGAAGTTCGCCGTGCTGGCCACGCGCACGGATGCTTGGAACAAGTTTCCGGAAGTGCCCATCGGTGCGGTGTATCTCCGACGGTTGGCAGATGGGAATTTGCAGGCGTTAAACGTGGTTTGCCCGCACGCGGGTTGCTTCGTAGATTTCGATGCCAAAAACGGGAGCTTTCTTTGCCCTTGCCACAACAGTTCGTTTACGCTGGAGGGGAAAATTGCGGATCGTTCCAGCCCGTCACCCCGCGCGCTGGATTCGCTGGAGGTTGAAGTTCGCAACGGCAAGGAAGTTTGGGTGAAGTTCCGGAATTTCCAGGCGGGCAGCGCGGAGAAAATCCCCGTGGCATGAAAGGGCTGCTTGACTGGCTCGATCACCGCGTTGGCTTCCGCCAACTGGCGAAGGAGGCGCTGTACGAAAACATTCCGGGGGGCGCCCGCTGGCGCTATGTCTGGGGCAGCACGCTCACATTTTGCCTCGTTGCGCAATTCATCACCGGCATTTCGCTCTGGATGGCCTACAGCCCCAGTTCGCAAACGGCGTGGGAGAGTGTTTATTTCATCCAGGACGAAATGACGGGGGGCTGGCTGTTGCGCGGGCTGCATCATTACACGGCTCATGTGATGACGGTGTTACTGGTGCTGCATTTGATGCAGGTGATGATTGATGGGGCCTACAAAGCGCCGCGCGAGGTGAACTTCTGGTTCGGTCTCGCTCTGCTCGGTCTGGTGCTGGGGATGTCGCTCACCGGTTATTTGCTGCCGTGGGATCAAAAAGGTTACTGGGCAACCAAGGTGGCCACGAACATTGCCGCCGTCGTGCCGTTGATCGGCCCGGGGCTGCAAAAAATCATCATCGGTGGGTCGGAATATGGTCACCACACCCTCACGCGTTTCTTCGCGTTGCACGCCGGTGTGCTGCCGGCCCTGACCACGGCGTTGGTCGTGGCGCACGTCGCGCTCTTCCGGCGCCACGGCATCACGCCGAAGGTGCCGAAGCGCAAACGCGACGCGACGTTTTGGCCCGACCAAGTCTTGCAGGACGCCGTCGCGTGTCTCGCCGTGATGGCAACGGTGTTGTTTCTAATCATGCGCCATCGCTGGTTTGGTACCCCGGGGCCGCTCGGAGTGGAACTCGGGGCGCCGGCGGATCCGTCGGAACAATTCTCCGCCGCCCGCCCGGACTGGTATTTTCTGTTTTTGTTTCAGTTCCTGAAATATTTTCCTGGCGAAACCGAAATCTGGGGCGCCATCGTGATTCCGGGATTGGTGTTCGGGGTGGTCGCGTTAATGCCATTCCTCGGCAAATGGAAACTCGGGCATCGGTTCAACCTTGGATTCTTATTTGCACTGATTGCTGGTGCTGGCCTGCTAACTTTCGCAGCGGTGCGGGAGGATCAAAACAACCCGAGGTATCTCGCGGCGGTCCAGAAGGCGGAGGCCGCCGCCGCACGGGTGCGCGAGCTGGCCAAGGCGCCGGCGGGCATTCCGGCCGGTGGGGCGGTCACGTTGCTGCGCAATGATCCGCTGACACAAGGGCCGAAAATTTTCTCGGCGCAGTGTGCGAGCTGTCATCGCTTCGGCGGGGAGGACGGCGAGGGCAAAGTGCCACTCGATGCACAGTCCGCATCGGATTTGAAGGGCTTCGCTTCCCGCGAATGGCTGGCCGGCCTCCTCGACCCGGCGCGCATTGGCACTACAAATTATTTCGGGGCGACGAAGTTCAAGTCCGGAAAGATGGTAAAATTCGTGCATGAAAAAGTCGCAGCCTATGCCCCAGAAAAGCAGGGGCAGTTGTCGCAGGTGATTGCGGCTTTGTCCGCCGAGGCGCAACTCAAATCGCAACTGGCCGCCGACCACCGGGACACGGTGCTCATCGAGGAGGGGAGGAGGCTGTTGCGGGACGAGTTCAGTTGCACGGATTGCCATCAATTCCACACGAAGGACGAGGACGCCACCGCGCCTGATTTGACCGGATACGGTTCGCGCAAATGGCTTAGCAACTTCATCAACAACCCGGCCCATGCGGATTTCTACGGTGACCGCAACGACCGAATGCCGAAATTCGGCAACGACGGGATTTTGAGCGAACAACAGATTGGTCTGGTGGTCGACTGGTTGCGCGGTGTGTGGTACGAACCCACAAAATGATGGGCGGTTGGCGACCGTCTTCCATTGGCTCGCGACCAGGGGGAAAAGTGAATTAGCGTCTGCCTCCGTCGGTTCCTACGACGATGATCAGAATTGCCTGTGAGCAAAGCAATGTTACATAGCGAATTGATTCCCGCCGCCGAACGCGGCTCGCGCCGATTGATGGTGATGTTACATGGACTGGGGGACAGTATCGAAGGCTACCGGTGGCTGCCGGAAGCGATGCGCCTGCCGTGGCTGAATTATCTGCCCGTCAACGCGCCGGACGATTATTACGGCGGGTTTTCCTGGTACGACATCACCGGTAACTCCGCTCCCGGTGTTTTGCGCAGTCGCAAGCTGCTGTTCGATTTGCTCGACGACCTGCGGTCGCGCGGCTACTCGACCGAGCACACGACGCTCGGCGGGTTTTCACAGGGCTGCCTGATGGCCATTGATGTCGCACTACGTTATCCGCATCGCTTGGCCGGCGTCGTCGGCATCAGCGGCTACGTTTTCGAGCCAAATAAGGTTTTGGAGGAGCTTTCACCCGTGGCTCTGGAACAGCGTTTTCTCGTCACGCACGGAACCTTTGATCCGGTGGTGCCCTTTGAGAAAACGCGCCCGCAAATTACGAAGCTTCAGGCGGCGGGCCTTCGGATTGAGTGGCGCGAATTTGCCAAGCCGCACACCATTGCGGGCGAAGAAGAGTTGGGCGTGATCCGAAAATTTGTGCGCGCCGGCTACGCGGATGTTGTGGGGGCGTAGCCGACGCGCGCCTCCATTAAATCCGCACCTGCCGGTAAGCGCCCGGCAACCATTCTTGTTGGGGACGCGGTTGCCCGGCGGGCGTCCAGTCCATCGCGCCGTTCACCGCGGCGCGCATTTTGTTGAACCACCAGGCCGCGCGGGCCATGCGATTTTCCCGTCGCGCAAGCCGCGTGGCCGGTTTTCCACCTCCGAGTCCGAGTTCCAATTGTTGGTTTGTTGTCATAAATGCCTTTCTATTTACGATCCCAGTTTGGCAGGGGGGGTAGGACAAAAACGGTCCAACGCAAAAGATTCCCCAAAAAGTTTTTGATTGAGATTCCGCAAGGCTGGCGCTTTTTTGGAACGGAGCGGTGACGGGTACGCACTCCGTCCTCATGAGAGTGGTAATGACGGGATACTCCATGGGCCAGCGCATGGCGAATCGGCCTTGGCTGTTGGCCAACAGGCACAAGGGAAAACTGGGCAACGCTTCGCGCCCGGCGTCGCGTTGGGGTTGGTGCGCGCCACCGGTCAACACGTAAAGACTACATCCATCCTTCGCCGGGCGGCTGATGCGGGCCCAGGAGCGTGGCGGCAAAGCCCTGCTTGGGCGACAACTTGGAGTGGTCGCGGAGGCTGATCTGACGAAGATGTGTCCACCGGTGGCGCTCGAAGAGATCGTGAGATTGTTCCCCGTAAGAAGAAATTGGAAGACTTCTTTGGTACGGCCATCGACCACTCTTGCCCTCCCTCCGGCTACCGCACCGCTGCCATCGCGGAAGCGGGTGCTATTCTGTCGACGGATGCAATCTTCGTATTGAAACTCTTCACGGCCTTTTATCTATCTGGAAGCTGATCTGGAAAAGCGTGACGCTTATTATTGAGGTCCCTGGGCATGGTTGAGGGCAGGAAAAAGGGCCTCGCCGCAACCTGCGAACGAGGCCCCTGGTGGGGGTACAATGGATAAAGTTAGAAGGAGAAGTTCACTCCGATCCGGAGAATCGGGTAGAACTTGTACTTCGCGTAAGTGTCTTCAATCTGTTTGGCTTCTGCATTCAGGTCTTGCTGGGCTACTGAGCCAGGCACGCTGGTGGTAAGGGTAACATCAGGGTTTCCGGTGTACGCCACCCCGAGTTCGCCACTCAGTGACCAGTGCTTCGCTTTGTCGAAATAGTAATTGTAACCGATCGAAAGATACGGCGAGACTGGCTGTTGTTCGACCTTCAAGTTCAAGTCCCCAATCGCCGCCGAATCGTACGAATTGCCGGAATTACCAATTTCGAGAAAGGTTCGATTGGCGATCGGATCTTGAGGGGCAACGCCGGTAAGCTCGTTTTGGTTCAGCATGATACCCACGGTGATACGGAAGGATGACTTTTTCCACGGATAAATATCCAGCGCGATGGGTTCCGACATCAGGCGAAGATCGGTATTGTATTTGATCCCATCGATCTCATTTCCGTCCTGGGAATAACTCCAATAGTTAAAGCCTGCCCGGGCGCCAAAGTGGTCGGAAAAGCGCCAACTGGCCGAACCACCAACGCCAGGCGTGGCGACTTCCGCACCGACGGAGAAAGGTTGGTAGGCCGGTGCTTCTTCATCGTTGTCCGCGGCGCATGCGCTCGGCGTGCTGCCCAAGGTTAGGCCGCAGAGCAAAGCGCCCAGCGCCAGAAAGTTGAATCTCGATTTCATCATGTCGTTACCTTTCGGTTCGTTGTTAACTGGTAAAACGTCGCACTGAACCTTGTTTAGCCAGTGCCGTGCCAGTCGGGTGAGTGGCCTTGGACCACAAGGGCGCAAATATCGCCAAACCCCTTGCGGGGAAAGCCCTCTTGAATTGTCTCAGCGCATGACAATGGATGCCGGGTCGTGCTTCCTGCGGTCAATGGGACAAGAGGTGTCTTGAATTCGTCCGCCATCAATTTCAGGAATCGAGTGCCTTAATTCCGAGCGCGGGTGAGCTGCACGCGTTCGTGCATCGTTTGCAGAATCTTTTTCCTGTTTTCTACCCGGCAATTCCCGCAACCATTGGCCGATGCGAGTGCCCGCAACCTTGTTGTTAAAACTCACCGACTTGACCAAACGCTATGCCGCCGCCGGTGGCGCCACGGGTGTAAGTGTGCTCAGCTCCGTTGCGCTCGAAGTCGCGCGGGGCGAAACCCTTGCCATCGTCGGCCCGTCCGGCTCCGGCAAGAGCACCTTGCTGCAAATCATCGGCACGCTGGATCGGCCCACGAGCGGCGCGGTGTTGCTGGATGGCCAGGACCTCGGCCAACTCGACGATCTGCAACTGGCCGAAGTCCGCAATCGGCAAATTGGCTTCGTCTTCCAAGCGCACTATCTCCTGCCGCAATGCACGGTCATGGAAAACGTCCTGGTGCCGACGTTGGCTCGTAGCCGCCGACGTGAGGAGGCTCATTCTGCAAATGTGGAGTGCGGAGTGCGGAGTGCGGAATCAAGTCAGAGCCTCGTCACCTCGGCTGCTACGGAAACAGATGATGCCCGCGCCGAACGATTACTCAAACGCGTCGGCCTGGGCGAACGGTTGCACCATCGCCCCGGCCAACTCAGCGGCGGTGAGCGCCAGCGGGTGGCCGTCGTCCGGGCGCTCATCAACCAGCCGCAACTGCTGCTCGCCGACGAACCCACCGGCGCACTCGATCATTCCTCCGCCACCGCGCTCGGCCAGTTGCTCGTGGATCTTAATCGCGAGGAAGGCGTGACGTTGATCGTCGTGACGCATGCGTTGGATCTGGCCAAGCGAATGAGCCGAGTGCTGCGCATCGAGGAGGGCAAACTGATCTCCGACGAAAAATAGAAGATGGAGGATGGCATGACAGACAACTCCGCACTCCGCACTCCGCATTCCGCATTCAAATGACTTTCCAGACGCTCATCCGCTGCAGTCTGCGTTTCCACTGGCGCTTGCATCTGGGCGTGGTGCTCGGCGCCGCGATTGGCAGCGCGGCACTCATCGGCGCGCTCGTGGTGGGCGATTCGGTGCGGGGGAGTTTGCTTTATGCGGCTTCACAGCGCGTGGGGAGAATCGAAGTCGCTCTGGATCTTGGAGACAGATTAGTGTCCACAAGCAGTTTGTTTGGTTTTTTCCATGTAGGCGGGTACACGAACTCAATAACGAATTCTGCTTTCCGTGCGGGAAGCCTGCAACAAAACGCTGCGTTTTACTTGTTAAGAAGTTCCGCCACAATCTCACGGGGAGACGGTGCGGCACGCGGAAATCGGGTAAACGTATTGGGAATCCACTCATCCAACTTTTATGACATGCTTGGAGGTCAGAATCGATTTGGATTCCTTGATTGCCCACCGGGAACCGCCAACGTAAACGCAACACTAGCACAACAGTTAAACCTTCAACCGGGCGATGAGATCATCCTTCGATTACTCAAGCCCGCGGGGCTTTCTCGTGATGCAATAGGTTCACCACAGGGAAACGTAGTCGCAAGTGTGCGCTTGAAAGTTCACGCCATCGTTCGTGCGAGTGAGTTCGGGAATTTCAACCTGCACCAATCTCCGTCGCCCGCCATGAACTTGTTTATGGATCGCGACGAGTTGAACCGAGCACTCAGTCTGGAATCAAAGGCCAATCTTTTGTTAGGCGGCGCTTTTCAATATCAACATACACCTCGGGTTGTTTCATGGTTGTCCAGCCTTGGCTCGCCCGGCGAGTCCGTGATGCGCAGGTTCAATTTGATAGGCAATGGCCACTACCGACTAATTCCGCTTCCCGCCAGCGAGACAGCAAGAACTTTGAATAGTCTGATTCCCCAACGAATGGTATTTGAAGCTGGCGGTCTGAGCTTCGTGGTTTTGGATAAGCGAGGCTTTGAACTACGCACATCGCGTGTTTTTCTCGATGAACCTGTAGCTCGAGCTGTGCTTGGCGCCGAGTCGGAGGCGCGCCCCATCCTCACCTACCTCGCCACGCTGCTCTCAGCTGGAACGAACTCAACGCCCTACTCAATGGTCACGGCCGCCGGGTCACCGTGGACGCCGACCGACATGCGTGATGACGAGATTCTCCTGAGCCATTGGCTCGCAGAGGATTTGCAGGTGAAGCCGGGCGATGAAATCGCGATGAGTTATTTTCTGCCTGAATCCGGCGCAAAGTTAGAGGAGGCCACAAACACGTTCAGCGTCCGCGCCATCGTGCCGATGGTATTGCCGTGGGCGGATCGCACGCTAATGCCGGATTTTCCAGGCATCGAGAAGGCCGAGAGCACCAGCGAATGGGACGCGGGCTTCCCACTCACCTACAAAGTCCGGCCCAAGGATGATGATTACTGGAAGCAACATCGCGGCACACCCAAGGCCTTCATCACGCTCGCTGCCGGGCAAAAGATGTGGGGCAATCGCTTTGGCAATCTGACCGCGATTCGGTTTCCGATTCCCACGGATGCCAAGACCACCCTCACCCCAGCCCTCTCCCCCGGGGAGAGGGAGAATTTGTCTCCGCATTCTCGCGAAACGGAAACCGGCGCTAGATCGGCAGGCTCAGTCGAATCAAAAACCGCTCAACGGCTTTCCCCTCTCCCCGGGGGAGAGGGTCAGGGTGAGGGCGAGCGTCACACCCAAACAAACCAGTTTGAGGGTTCTCACGTCGTCTCCTACGAGGAAGCACTTGAGAAAAAGATCCTCGCCAATCTCAAACCAGAGGAACTCGGCCTGCGCTTCGAGCCGGTGCGGGAGCAGGCGCTCAAGGCGGCGGCGGAATCGCAGGACTTCGGTGGGCTGTTTCTTGGCTTTAGCTTCTTCGTGATCGGGGCGGCACTGCTGCTGATGGCGTTACTGTTTTCGCTCGGCCTCGAACAGCGGGCACCGGAGATAGGCACGCTGTTCGCACTGGGCTTCACCCCAAAACAGGTGCGGTCGCTGTTGCTCCGCGAAGGGGTGGCGCTGGCTTTCCTCGGGGGCGTGATCGGCGCGCTGTGCGGCTTGGCTTATGCAAAAGCGATGTTGCACGGATTAACGACAATCTGGCGCGATGCCGTGGGCGCATCGGTGCTCAGCTTTCATTTCACAACCCAATCCTTGGTCATCGGTATGTTCGCAAGCGTGGTGGTCTCGGTCGTCACGATCTGGCTGACGCTGCGGAAGTTTGTGAAGCGCCCTGCGCGGGAATTGCTCGTCGGGGAAATCGGGACGACTGAGTCTAAAGTCCAGAGTTTGAAGTCTAAAGTCATCGCGGTTGGAGCGCTGTTGGCTGGCGTGGGACTGGTGGGTTGGGCGGTGGTGAACGGGGACACGGCGAATGCCGGGATTTTCTTCGGCGCGGGAGCGTTGGTGCTGGTGACGGGATTGGGCTTTGTGAACAGCTGGTTTGATCAAGTGGCTCGCCCTCAGTTACTCGGCGAATTGGGCGCCGCTGCCAGTCCACTCACTTTGAGCAAACTTGCCGTTCGCGGGTGTGCGCGGCGGCGGAAGCGGAGTCTCGGGACGGTGGCGATGTTGGCGTGCGGGAGTTTTCTCATCGTCTCCATTGGCGTCTTCCGGCTGGATGCAAATCGCGATGCCACGAAGCGCAGTTCCGGTACGGGCGGCTTTGCGCTCATAGGCGAAACCACGATGCCGGTGGTGCAGGATTTGAATTCCAAGTCGGGACGGGAGTTTTTTGCGTTGAACGAGAGCGAACTTGCGGGCGTGAACTTTGTGCCGTTCCGCGTCCGGGAGGGTGACGAGGCAAGTTGCCTGAATCTGAATCGCGCGCAGAGGCCAAGGTTGTTGGGGGTGAAGCCGGAGATATTGGAGGGGCGGTTCGCCTTTGCGAAATTGGCCGATGGGGCTTGGCAGGGAAAACCTTGGCTGGCATTGAAGCGTGGTGAGTTCTATCCGAAACATGGTAAGCCGCTGGCTCTGGACGAAATGGCGGCCATCGGCGACGCGAACTCCATCCAGTGGGCCATGGGCAAGAAAGTCGGCGACACGATTGATTACGTGGACGAGCGCGGGCAGCCGTTCAAGGTCCGCATCGTCGGGGCGGTGGCGAATTCGATCTTGCAGGGGCAGCTCATCATTGACGAGGCGGAGTTTTTGAAGCGGTTTCCAGGCGAGAGCGGGTCTCGAATGTTTCTGGTGGATGCGCCGTCGAACGCCGTGCCGCAGGTATCGGCGACCCTGTCGCGGGCGCTGCAGGATGTGGGGTTGGAACTGACGCCTGCTGTGCAACGGCTCGCGCAGTTCAACGCGGTGCAGAACACTTATCTTGGAACCTTTCAAGTGTTAGGTGGGCTTGGCTTGCTGCTCGGCAGCGTGGGGCTGGGGATTGTGGTGTTGCGAAATGTTTTGGAGCGGCGCGGGGAGCTGGCGGTGATGCTGGCGGTGGGCTTCCGCAGACGGACCTTGCAGCGGCTGTTGTTGATCGAGAATGGCACTTTGCTGGTGGTCGGCCTGGCGCTGGGTATGATTGCGGCGGCGGTGGCGGTGGCGCCTGCTTTGTTTTCGGCGTCGGCCCAGTTGCCTTATGCGTCGCTCGCACTAACTTTGGCCGCGGTGCTCGTGAACGGAGCGTTGTGGACGTGGGCGGCCACGCGGTTGGCATTGCGCGGAGATTTGCTTGCGGCATTGAGAAACGAATAAGTGGAACAACGATGAAAACAGAAAAGCACGGATTTGATTTCCGAATCATTGCGATCGTGGTGGTTTTGGGCCTGGCGTTGAGTTTAGCTTGGGGAAAGGTCACCAAAGAGTTTCCGCCGCACTGGGGAACACCGCCGGCCATTCAAACGCAGGACTACGTTGAACTGCCCGCGGATTATGGGCACGGCAGTTCGACCTTGGCGAAATGGATAGCGAACAATCTCAATCGTGACAAAACCGCCGCCGGGGGTGCTGCCCCCACCCAGCCCACTGCGCTCTACGAGAACAATTTTGAAAAAGCGGAAGCGGGGAAACTGCCGGACGAGTTCATGGCGCTGGCAGGCGACTTCGTCGTGAAGAGCGACGGCACGAACCAGTTTCTCGAATTGCCCGGTTCCCCGCTGGATAGTTTCGCGGTGCAGTTTGGTCCGACCGAAAACGCGGACGTGGCCGCTGGCGCGCGGATTTTTGGCACGGCAAAGGGGCGGCGTACCCCCACCTTTGGCGTGGGTTTGGGCGGAGTGGCGGGTTACAAGTTACAAGTCGCGCCCGGTAAGAAAGCGCTGGAACTGCTGAAGGATCAGGAGGTGAAAATCAGTCTGCCTTTTGATTGGCAGTCCGGGGTGTGGACTCAATTGCGACTGCAGGTTCGCAAAGTCAAAACGGGGGAGTGGAAGATTCAGGGCAAGGCATGGTCGGAAGGAAGCGCGGAGCCGAAGGAGTGGATGGTTACCGTTGACGAAACGGAAGAGCCGGTAGGCGGTCGCGCCTCGGTGCTCGGGAGTCCGTTTGCCGGCACGGCCATCTGGTTTGACGATCTGCGCGTGGAGCGGGTTGGGGAAAAGTAGGGATGGCAGCTCCCGCAGAAAACTTTTTCCACGGGTTCAGTCAAAG
The DNA here is from genome assembly GCA_031406395.1 of Verrucomicrobiota bacterium. Classification (GTDB taxonomy): domain Bacteria; phylum Verrucomicrobiota; class Verrucomicrobiia; order Limisphaerales; family JADLHS01; genus JADLHS01. The sequence goes on from JANOHH010000279.1 coordinate 12,816, forward strand.
TCCGAGCAGCTCATGAAATAGTGGCAGCGCGGGCAGCGGAGTTTGCATTTCTCATTGTGCAACTCGTGGCCGCACTGCGGACACCAACGCCAAGGCTCGGGGTCGTTAAAGCTGGATACAGGCGGGACGGTTACAGCACTGGCCGGCGGCGGGGGATTCTCGTCTGGCCGCAGTTCAGGATTCAAGGCGTCGGCGGGGCTGGATTGCGGGGTGATGGAGGTTCGTTGAACTCGGCGCCCGGTGGCCCCTCGTGCGGTGGCGACGGGTTGCGCTGATCGCGAAAACGACGATCGCGCTCCGAGAGAACCGATCCTTCGCTCCGGCGGCTGGACCGCTGTTTCATCAATTGCTCGAACTGCTCGCGCTGCTCGGGTGTCAGGAGGATGTGAATTTGTTCCCGCGTTGCCAGCAACTGTTTGCGCGTCTGCGGCTCGAGGCTGGCGCGCAATTCGCGCATGCGCTCCCGGCCATCGGCCATGATCTGGTCTATCCGCTCGCGTTGCTCAGTCGTGAGCTGCAACTGACGGGAAAGAATTTGAACAAATTCCCGATTGAGGAGGGGAGACCCGGGTGAGGTGGCATTCGCCGATCGGGAGTCGTTGGGCGGGGTCGGATTATTCGGCTGGCTCGAGTTTGGCGGGGCGGGAAAATTCGCGACGGACTTGGGCATCCGCTGCCAGGGTTTTGGCCCGCGTTCGGCGAATCGAACGAGTGAAGCACCGGTGATGATTCCGGTGACGAATATGACCAGCGTCGCGCAGGCAATTTTCCAGGCATTCACCAGCTTTCCTCCAATTGATCCGCGTCGGCGAGCAGGGTTTGCTCGAATTGCTGGGAAAGGTCTTCGGTCGTGGAGGAAGTAGCTACTGGGGCGAACGACCATGTGGCGAGCAAAAGGGTGAGCGCGACGCACGGAACAGCTGCGCGCCAAAGCGCCCGGGCCCAAAAAGCGGCGAGGTCAACCGGCGGTAACGCCTTGAGATGGGCACTGATGCGCTGCTCAAACGCATACGGCACGCGATCTGACGGCGGATGGGCGCGGGCGGCGGCGAGTAGTTTTTCTTGCAGTGGTTCCAGGTTCATGATGGCCAAATAAGCCAGACGGTAGCGGGTGTTTTCGGGTTACAAATACTTGTCCTTGGCGATGTGGGTGAGAATTTTGCGCATTTCCGCCCGGGCCCGAAAGGCCCGGACTTTGACCAGCGGCACGGACCAGCCGGTGAGTTGGGCGATCTCCTTGACACTGCGATCCTCGATTTCCAGGAGCGTGATGATGAGCCGACCAGCGGGGGACATTCGAGCGAGGATGCGATCGACCAGTTGCTTTGCGGCGTCGGCGTGTTCGTTCACGGCGTCGGGCGCGGCGGCGAACCGCTCCAGCCAGTCATCCTCCGGCTCGGAGAGTTCCGAGAAGGCGGACTCGCGATTACGTTGGTGGGCGCGAAGGAAATCGTAACACGTCCGTACCGCCAGCCGCATCAGCCAATGCTCAAAAGGCGATTCGCCACGGAAACTGCCGAGTTTTTGAAAGGCCTTGACCCAGACTTCCTGCGCGATGTCCTCGACCTCGCGTTCCAGACGGGCATAGCGCCGGGCGGTGGCGAAGACCCGGGGCGAATACTTTTGCACCAACGGCTCGAAGCTCGCAGCATCGCCATTGACGGCGGCCGCGATCAATTCCGCTTCGGTCCGTTCCATGGGCGCGACTATGCCAGACGGATTCGCCGGCTCAATGGCAAAAGCCACCGCTCCTCGGAGCGGTGGTGCGGCGATGGCATCCGGACCCATCCTATTGCGGATCGAGTTGGGGAGGAGCCTGACGATCGCGCGGACCGGGCGGCGGGCGTTGATTTTTGCGGTGGCCAGGACGCGGGCCATCGGGCGACCCGTCCATTTCGCGGGGTGGCGGTGGCGGATTTGAGATTCGCGCAATCTGCTCGTGGGAGAGCGGTGGTCGCACATTGGACATGGCTTTGGCGCGCAGGACGGCCAATTTAGACTCCAGCTTGCCAACCTTCAACGCCTTGGCGCGGACGGTGTCTTCATCAAACTTTTCCGCTAGCGATGCCTGCAAGAGCGCCTGGCGGGCGTCGCGGATTTTTCCTTCCAATTTACGCATCGAGTCGCGTTGTGACTCCATCGCTGCGTGCAGGGATTCGCGCTGCTCTTCAGTCAACACCCGTTCCAGCATCGGCATGGCACGATCGGGCTGGAAACCTGGCTGTGGACGATCACCCCGTCGGTCAGCTTGCGCCGGGGGTGGTCGGCGGTTGGGGGCTTCTGGGTTCGGCTGGGCGTAAGCAGCCGGCATGTCACGGAGCAATACGGAGGTGGCGAAGGCGGCCGCTACGATGTTCGCGAATGTCTTAAGTTGGGTTGTTCGTTTCATAGAATGCTTTTCGTCTGGAAGCGTTTGGCCCAGCCGGTTTCCTAGTGGGGTGGACGGGGTGGGGCTTGGTCTGGTTACACCCAAAGAAGCGAACTTTCAGTTGAGGCTGAAACCTGACGTGCGTCAGACCTTCTTGATTCCGAAGCTTTTTTCAAACTCCGCCGAAAACCTCAGCATTGCCTCGGTGATTTTGCGCGGCAATTCTTCGAAGGTTGCCGACATCCGTTCAGCGGCTTCGGGCTTGCGGCGGATGACTTCGGCGGCGGCCAGCATGAGGGAAAGCTGATTGTTGATATCGTGGCGCAGGGTGGAGAGCTGCTGATTCAACTGGTCAATTTGACTTACTGCTAAAGTCACCGGCTGGCTGGGTAGGGTCATGAGCGTGCGGGGTAGGCACGGCCGGCTGGGGAGCTTTTCATTTTCAGCTTGCGTCGGATGTAGGCGAATAGCTCATCGTGACAGATCGGTTTGTGGAAAAAAGCGGCGGCGCCGGCTTCTCTTGCCCTGAGCTTGCATTTCTCGCTATTCCCAGAACTGATGATGACAACTGGAACATTGTCCGCCTCTTCCAATCGCTTCAACCATTCCATGATGAGGAAGCCATCCCAAGATACGGTGTTTACGTCCGCTGGAAAAGTGATATCGAGCAGGATGAGATCGGGTCTTTCCGTGCGGACGGTTCTGATGGCGGTCCCGCCGTCCTTGGCGGTGAGGACGTGAAAACCATTGGCTTGGAGCTTGATTGAAAGCGACTTGATTACGACCGCATCATCATCCACCACTAAAATTTTCTTCTGAGTCAAATTTTGCTGGCGGCCAGATTCACTGGTTCGCCGGAAGGTGGATGTCGCGAAGGACATAAGCAGGTTGCGCTTGCGGTTCAGGAGGTCACGGGTTCCAGATTCAGCGTCTGGCGAATCAAACCAATCAACTCACCGTGGCTGATTGGTTTGTGGAAAAAAGCTTTGGCCCCAGCCGCTATCGCCCGACTCTCGTATTTCTCACGATCGCCGCCGGTGATCACGATGATGGGAATATTGACGGCCTCCTCCAAACGTTTCAACCATTCCATGATGAGAAAGCCATCCCAAGCCACGCTGCCCATGGCGGCCGGAAAGGTGATGTCGAGCAGGATGAGGTCGGGTCTTTGGGTACGCACGGCACTGACGGCCTCGGCGCCGTCCATGGCGGTGAGGACGTCAAAACCATTGGCCTGAAGCTTGATTGAAAGCGCCTTCATCACGACCGCATCGTCGTCCACCACCAAAATCTTCTTCTTGTCCATAGTTAGTTTTTCGCTCTCGACACTCGGCTGTGCTCTTTTCAGCAACAATCAAACCAAATGTCTCTGAAATGCCAGTCGCCGCATCGCCACTGGATCGCGCGCCGCATTTGCGGACGAAAAGATTCGCCTCCCCCGCGTCGGCTGCTCAATATCGGGACGTTTTTGTCCAACATGGGGAATGAATTTTTTAGTCCCGGCGAGCAACGCGCGATCAAGGTGAATGAACTGTTCACCCGCATCGCCCCTCGTTACGACTTGATCAACGACCTGCAAAGTCTTGGCTTTCACCGACGATGGAAACGCCGCGTGGTGGCTGCCGCCGCCCCGCAACCCGGCGAGCGCGTCTTGGACGTGTGTTGTGGCACGGGCGACCTCGCGTTTGCGCTGACTGCGGGCGGGGCGGAAGTCGTTGGATTGGATTTCAACGCGTCGATGCTGGCCGTTTCTGCGCGGAGGCTTGTCGGCTCCCGAGCCAGCGTGCCACGGTTCATGCAAGGGGACGCGATGGCCCTTCCGTTTCCCGATGCCCAGTTCGACATCGTCACGGTGGGTTATGGCCTGCGCAACCTGGCGAGCTGGGAATCCGGCCTGAACGAAATGGTGCGGGTCGCCAAACCCGGGGCGCGCCTGCTGGTCCTGGATTTCGGCAAGCCGGATAATCCGCTCTGGCGCGCGGTTTACTTCAGCTACCTGCGCTTGTTCGTGCCCCTGCTGGGCCTGCTGGTTTGCCGGAACGCCAGCGCCTACGCCTACATTCTGGAATCGCTCCGGCATTACCCCGCGCAGCAGGGAGTGGCGACCCGGATGCGAGAACTGGGATTGCTCCAGGTGCGCGTTGACAATTTTCTCGGTGGCGCGATGAGCATCAATTTCGGAGTCAAGGCGAAATAAACTCCCGGCCGGCTAAAAATCTCCGCCCCACGGTTCCTAAATCTCGTTGCCAAGTCGAAACTGCTTCGGTCAGAATCGCGCTGTGAATTTCCGGGACAAAATTGTGACGTGGGAAAATTTGCCGACGTGGCGGTCGGCCCTGCGCACCAGTGGGAAAAAGCTGGTCGTGACCAACGGTTGCTTCGATCTGTTGCATCCCGGCCATGTGACCTATCTCGAATCCGCCCGCAATCAGTGCGACGTCCTGCTCCTCGGCTTGAACGGCGACGATTCCGTGCGCCAGTTGAAGGGCGACGGCCGGCCGGTGAATTCCGAGGCCGATCGCGCCATCGTGGTGGCTGCCCTGCAAAGCGTGGACGGCGTTTGCATCTTTGCCGAGAAGACCGCCACGCGTTTTCTCGCGGCGGCGCAGCCCGACATTTACGTCAAGGGCGGCGATTACACCTTGGAAACCGTCAATCAGGACGAACGCCGCGTCGTTGAAAACGCCGGGGGCCGGGTCGTTATCCTTCCGTTTGTCCCCGGCAAATCCACTACCGCGATCCTGGCGAAGATCGCTCGACTCTGACTTCGGTGTCAGTTGCCCGCGCCCCGGGGCGGTCGGTCCGATCACCGCGCTCGGATCGGGAGTCAGGATCCCGCTCGTCGTGGCCGGTCTTATCGTGTTCGTCGCGTTCCCCGCGCCCATCCCGCTCCTTGTCTTGCCCCCGCTTGTGATGGTGTCTTCCCAACCGGTGGCATGGATCGCAATCCGGCGCCGCTTCAATGATGGCGGTGGCGGTTTCCATCAACGCGGTGGCCAGTTCGGGATCGGTCGGGGCGATCCGATCCTGGACCCTATCGTTGAAGAGTTCCAGGAACCTCACGCCCTGTTCCACCTTGCAACGATCAAAGGCCTTGCCGGATTCGCGCAACCAGTTGACGAGCGGAACGCGATCGCGATGTTCCGGGATGCCCGCTTCCACCAATCCCTTGAGAAAAGCCACCGCTTCGGCGGAGGTGATGATCTCCACGGTGACGGAGGCGGCAGTGACGTCTTTGCCGTCATTGACCAGGAGGGTGAATTCGTGCGTGCCGGGTTTGAAGCGGTTGGTCACAACGACCTCCGTCGATAGGATGTTCGTGCCTTCGAGCCAGGTGTAAGTCAACGCGTCGTTCTCCAAGTCGGTGGACTTGGACGCATCCAGACGCAAGGTCGCTTCGCAACAAACCGGCGCGATGGAGACCAGGTTGGTGATCCCCGGCAATTCATCCAGCGGGGCGACCTCGATCCGAGCCACGGGCGCGTCGTTGACCGGGCGCACCGTGATGCTCACGGCGGCGAGCTGCGAAACGGCGTTGCTCGGATCCATCACGGTGAACGTAAATAGATCCGAACCGAAGTAATTCGTCGCTGGCGTGTAGTTCAGATTCGGCGCGACTCCGCTCAAGGTGCCGTGGGCCGGCGGAGTGACCGAGTAGGTGAGCGCGTCGCCGTCCGCGTCGAACGCTCCAAGCGTGATGGGAATGGCGGTGTCCTCGTCCGTCGTGATCAGTTGTGACAAAGCTACGGGCGGATCATTGACCGGCCAGAAGTTCAGGCGAACGGTTTCAACATTGGAATCGGCGAGCCCGTCATTGAGTTTGTAGGAGAAACTGTCCTCTCCGTTAAAGTTCGGCGTCGGCTGGTAAACCATATTTGAGCCCGTTAGTGTGATGCTTCCGTGAAGCGGCGGCGAAACGATGATGAACGTCAACGGGTCGTTGTCTTTGTCACCGCCCGCTGAGACGGTTCGTCCGCCCACGCCGGTTCCGAATGTGACGGTCGTATCTTCGGGCAGTGACAACGGCTGGCGGCTGACACCCGCGAAGGGAGGATTGTTGATGGTCAGAGTTGCGTTGGAACTGGTGACGGAGCCAAATAAGTTGGTCACGCGGACGGAAATCGCCCCGCCACTCTTCGCGATGAAACTGTAGGAGGAGTTCGTGGCTCCGAGGACCGCTACCGGAAATGGCGACCATTGGTAGCGCAACAACGGCGTGCCGACGGCGGTGACGCTGAAGGTGACGTTCGAGCCGAGGGTGACGCGCTGGCTGACGGGTTGGACGAGGATGGACGGTTTGACTTTGCATTTGCCCGCCGCGCCGGCTTGGCGGATGGCGAAGATTTCCTCGGCGGTCAACGCGCGTTTGTAGATGGCTGGCTCATCAATCAAACCGCTGAAAAAGAGACCGGTCACGGGACTGGTCGGAGCCCCAATCAAGAGGGCGCCGGTGTTTGACAAGTCTCCGCGTCGCGGCGTGGGATCGAAAGTGAGAACCAACTGGCCATCCACGTAAAGTCTGCCGCCGGTGGTGGAGTTCCGCTCCAAGCTGACGGCTACGTGGTGGAACATCGCATCGCGCAGATCTGGTCCGCTGGAGATGAATGCCGACCCGTTGGTTGACGAGATGGGTGCGGATCCGAGCCAGAAGGCAAGTCGTCCTGCGTTCAAGGAGAGGGAATAGCCGATGCCCGTTGAGCCCGACACGGAACGCTTCTCGATGATCGGGGTGTTGGTTGAGTTCGGTCCTCTTATCGGCAAAACATCACCCGAGAGTGGAAGAACCTTGATCCAAGTTTCGATGGCGAAGTCGGCATTGCTCCCAAAATTTAGCGAAGCGGGTGAGTTCACTAAAATCCGGCTGGAAAGGCCGTTGAAGCTGAAGGCCCGGGCCACCTTGCCCGTCACGTAGAGTGTCGGCGAGAAGGTGGCGATATTGTTTGCGCCCATCGCATCGAACAGATTGTTATCGCCTGGCCACCAACTGATCAGACCGGCGGGCGTCTCGGCGCAAACCGGCGCGGGCAGGAGCGTGAGCGTGGCGCTGGAACTGGTGGCGGTGCCGACGGCGTTGCTCACGAATACCGAGTAGTTGCCCACGCGGTTGGTTTGAACCTTTTCCAACACGAGCGCCGCGTTGGTAGCGCCCGCGATGACGGCGTTGTTAAAGCGCCATTGATACTTGAGCGGCCGGCTGCCGAAAACCGAGGCTGAGAATTTAACATCCTCGCCCAACGGAATGGCCTGATCTTGCGGCTGGGTGACGATGGTGGGCGCCACGAGACATTTGCCGACGAGGTCGGCGTTGTAGATCGCCTGAATTTCGCCGTCGGTCAGTGCGCGGTTGTAGAGGGAGATTTCGTCAATGAGTCCGTGGAAGGTTTGGACGGAAGCCTGGATGTACGGGAGCGCACCGATGCCAATCGCTGAGGTTCCGGCGAAGATGCCGCCGGCGTAATTGGTCTGCGCGGCGAGTTCACCATTGACGTAGAGGCGCAGCGCAGCGCCGTCGTAAGTGGCGGCCAAGAAACTCCATTGATTAGCTGGCAGCGGTTGGGCGACGACAAGAGTGGCGTTGGTTACCGGTGAACCTTTGGGTGAGACAACGAAGCATGGTCGGCCATTGTTCGTTGTGCCGAAGAAGAAACTGCTGTTCATGGCGTTGGGCACCCGGCTGGCGTAATCGAACTTTGACACAATGGTGCGGGCGGCGGTGCCGCCAGCGGTGGACGGATTCACCCACGCCTCAACCGTGATGGCATTGGTGAAGTGCAACGAGGGTGCATCGTTGACCAGAATGTAACGACTGGTGTCGATGAAATTGAACGCCGACCCAACCTTTCCCGAGGTCGTAACAAGCCCGAATGGAGTGGTGCCGTTGTTGGAATCCCAGTCGTCGTTAGCAGTTTTTTCGGCCCGCCACCAACTCACGAGACCCGCGGGCGGCGAGGCGCAGTCGGGCAGCGGATTGACCGTCAGGAGCGCGGGTGAACTGGTGATCGAACCGCCGACGTTGCTGACGACGACGGAATACGGTCCAGCGTTGCTAAACTGCACGCTGGTCAGCGAGAGCAGGATGCCTGTTTTCCCGGGCAGATCGTTTCCGTGCAAGCGCCACTGGTAACGCAGTGGCGCGGTGCCGGTGGCGGTGACGCGGAAGGTGGCATTGCTGCCGACATAGACGGTCGCGTTCGTCGGTTGCGAGGCGATGACGGGCGAGACTGGCGGCGGATTTGTGACCACGCATTTGCCCGCGCTGCCGGCGGCAAAGATGGCTTGGATTTCCGCGCCGCTGAGGGCGCGATTGTAAACCGAAATTTCATCCATTCGCCCCTGAAACCATTGCGAAGTGGAGAGCACCTGCCGGTTGCCAATCCAAAACTCGTTGGGCGAGTAGAGGGCGAGGCTGCCCACCGGACCGCTGCCCGGATAGGTTTGAACCAGTTGGCCGTTCGCAAACAACCGGCTCGTGCCGAAATCGTAAGTCCACGCCAGATGCGTCCACTGTCCCTCCGGCGCCGTGAAGCCGGAGTTGACCCAATTCCAGACCGGATTGTCGGGACTGACCACGGCCCACTGGATGGTGCCGTCGGCGAAGCGCGCAATTTCGTATTGCCCTTCCTTGTTGATGAGAATGCCGCCGTAGGTCGGCGCCCCGCCGGGGCCGGTGGGATAAAGCCACAACTCCACGGAAAAGGCGTTCGACATGGTCAAGCTCGGAGCGGCGCCCACCCGCACGTACGCCCCGGCGTCAAAATTGAACGCGGTAGCCACCTGGCCGGATTCAAAGCCCGCGCCGTTCTGCAAAGTGCCGGGGTTGGCGCCGGTAAGGTCATTGGCGTTTCCCTGACCGGACCACCAACTGACCAACCCCGCAGGCGGGGGCTGGCAAGCGAGCGGCGGCGAGACGCACTTGCCCGCGCTGTTGGCGTTGTAAATGACGGCGATTTCCCCAACCGAGAGCGCGCGGTTGTAGATGGATACTTCATCAATCAACCCCGCAAATAGCGCTGCGAACGGCGAGCTTACGTCTCCCACCGCCGTACCACCAACGTTGGCTCCCACGCCAAGATCAGACTTTCCGGGGAAAATGCCGCCGGTGTACGGAGTCTCATTGTCCAATAGGCCATTGCGATAAATCCGCAACGCCGCGCCATCATACGTGACGGCTAAGTGTGTCCACTGATTGACCGGTACTGGCTCATGGGTATAGACGGCCGTGTAGTCGGTGCCCCCATTGGGACTGACCGCCAGGTAAGCGAGTCCGCCCGGTTGGAGTGAGAACGAATAGCTTCTTTGCTCCGGCCCCACCACGGCATCCCACTTCGATACGATGACGTGGTTGCCGCCGATGCTCGTTGGGTAGATCCATGCTTCCACCGTCAAGCCGGTGGTCAATCGTAGTTTGGGCTGATCCGAAACGCGGAAATGGTCATCGACACCATCCAAGCTAAGGGCTTGCCCAACTTTTCCATCCGCGTAGCTTGCTCCGTTCAGCACCGATCCAGAGTTTGTATCCACGCTGTCCCATCCATTGCCCTCGGCCCGCCACCAACTGATGAGACCCGAGGAGGCTGGCGCGCAAGCTGGTGGGGGAGCGGGCACGCACTTGCCCGCGCTGCCGGCGGCGTAGATCGTTTGGATTTCATTGGTCGAAAGCGCCCGGTTGTAAAGCGAAACCTCGTCGATCAGCCCGCCAAAGGCCTGACCGTAAAACGCACCACAACTGCCCGAGTCGCCAATCTTCAAAGGCGCCGTGTTCGCCGGTCCCAGCGAGCCGGGGGTCGTCGCCGCCAACTGGCCGTTGATAAACAGACGCAGAGTCGTGCCGTCAAACGTGCCGGCCAGATGTGTCCAAGTGTTGAGGGGCAGGTCTTGTCCCGAACAGGCGCACGCGTCGCTCGGGCCGCCAAAGCCCAGCCCGGCGCCCGTGTTCATGTCCAAAAACAATTGGAAAGTTCCTTCGGTCGGACTGCCTGTGCAGCTTGTGCGTTTGCCGATCATGTGCTGGCCCGGATTGCTGGAAGTGCGAAAAACCCACATGTCCACCGTCATCGGCGAGGTGGGACCAAATTGCAGGTTGGGCGCGTCGGCCACAAGGACGACATCATCCACGCCATCAAAACTGAACGCCTGTCCCACCTTGCCGGCGGCGAGCATGGCTCCATTTTGCAGCGTGCCGTGGTTGCTGTCTTGAATGTCGCTGGCGTTGCTGTCGCCCGGCCACCAACTGACCAGACCGGATGGCGCTGGGACACAATCCGCTGCGGAAACCGGCTGGCTGTTCGCCATAACGCCATACCCAAGAAGAAGCAGGAGCAGCCGTCGGCGGACCAAAAGGTTGATGGTGTGCGTGATGAAGCGATCCAATGCGATCGAGACGTGCGATTTCATATTGCCTCTAATACTTGCCCGGGGAGGTTTTTAGGATTTATCTTCCCAAGTGATTACAGTTAAATCTGACCACGTGAATTTGTCAATCCAAACTTGGTCCAAAAGGCCGCCAACAGGCCGAAATCGCTTCATCCGCGGCACTTCCCGTCCGACGCCAGCATCAAACCCGGTCAGGCGCTTGGATCGGCCAAAGCGTTAACTCATGCGCTTCCTGATGCTGAATTGGCGCGACCCGAAGAATCCCTTGGCGGGAGGCGCGGAGCGGGTGACCCGGGCCTATCTGGCCGCGCTCGCTCAACGCGGACACGAAGTCTTTTGGTACTCGAATCAGTTCGCGGGAGCGCCGGCTAAAGAGGTCATCGATGGGATTCAGATCATTCGCGGTGGCGGGGTGGGTGGCTCCATCTTCAAGGCCATTAAATGGTATCGTCGCCAGCGGTCCTTCGATCTCGTCATGGATCAGCATCATGGCATCGCCTGGTTTGCGCCGTGGTGGTGTCGGACTCATTGCATTGCCAACCTGCACGAAGTGTTGGGCCCGATTTGGGATACGTTTTATTCGCGGCCGGTTTCCACCCTTGGTCGGTGGCAGGATCGCTGGACGCACTGGCTTTACCGCCGCGTGCCCTTTTGGACGGGGTGCGAATCCACCCGGGATGATCTGCATCGTCACGGGGTTCAAAATGTCACCATTGTCCGATATGGAGTTCAGACGCGCGCCTTGCCCAGCTTGGACGCCAAGTCAATCACCTTGCCGTTGCGGTTGGTTGTCGTTTCCCGGCTCGCACCGAACAAGCGGGTCAACCACTGTCTCCAAACGCTCGCCGAGTTGCGGCAGCGCGGTGTGGCGGCGCGGCTGACCGTCGTGGGCGGCGGCGAGTTGGAAACCGCGCTTCGGCAGGAGGCGGCGAGTCTGCAATTGAGTGAGGCCGTCAAGTTCACCGGGCTTCTGTCCGAGGCGGACAAGGATGCCATTCTGCGCGATGCCCACCTTCTCCTGCACACGTCGGTGCGTGAGGGGTGGGGCTTGAATGTGGTCGAGGCCAACGCGTTTGGAACGCCGGCGGTGGTCTATCCGGTGGCAGGCCTTCGGGAATCCACGTTGCACGACCAGACTGGTCTGCTTAGCAAGCTGGAAACGCCCGCGTCGTTGGCCGATGCCATCGTCAGCTTGATTGGCGATGATGCGCGCTATCAACGGTATCGCCGCGCTGCCTGGGAACGGGCCCAGGCAATGCATTGGGAGCGCGTCCTGCCGGCGGCGTGCGACTGGTTCGAAGCCCGGGCCCGCGGAGAAAAAGCCAAGCCGCAGGTCGTTCCACCCGATTAGCTCGCTCCCCCGGCGTGGCGCGATTACCGGGCGCAAATCCTACCGTGGCGTGCGCCGTACCCGCTCCCGCCAATAATCCAACACATCCTTCAAGGTTTGCTCAAACGGGATCGCCGCTTGCCAGCCCGTGGCGGCGTGGATTCGGGCGGGGCTGCCGTAAAGATTGGGCAAGTCGGACGGACGCAGCCGCGCGGGGTCTTCCCGGACCTCGATCGAACGCACGGTGGAGTTGGCCAGGAAGAAATCCAGAATTTCCTGGATCGCATGGGATTCGCCGGAGCAGAGATTGTAAACCTCGCCGGGCTGGCCCTTGTCCAACAACAGCCAGTAGCCGCGCACGATGTCGCGCACGTCGGTATAATCGCGACGCGCTTTCAGGTTGCCCACGAGCAACACCGGTTCCCGCAGGCCCAGTTCGATCTCCGCGATCTGCTTGGCAAACGCGGAAGTCACGAACACTTCGCCGCGTCGCGGCCCGTCGTGATTGAACGCCCGCGCCCGGAGGCAGGGAATGCCGTAGCTGCAAAAGTATTGGTGGGCCAGCAAATCCTGCGCGACCTTGCTCACGGCGTACGGCGAAAGCGGTCGTAACTGGTGTTCCTCCGTCACGGGTAACTCCCCCTCGGGCACGAGTCCGTATTCCTCGCTCGACCCCACCACCAGCAAGCGGGGAAAAGGCTCGCCCCGCTGGCGGATCGCTTCCAGCAAGTGAACCTGGCCGATGACGTTCGTCTGCAATGTCTCAGCGGGCGCGTGCCAGGAGGTCATCACCTGGCTCTGGCCGGCGAGGTGAAAAATCCAGTCGGGCCGGGTCGCGGCCAACATCGCTGACACGGAAGATTGATCGCGCAAATCCGCTTCCACCAATTGAATCTGGCTGCGCAGGAGTTCGATGTTTTCGGTGTTGCTGCGCCAGCGGCTGGCGCCAAAAACCTCGGCCCCTTGCGCCAACACGTACTCGGCCATGTGGCTGCCGACAAATCCGGTTACACCGGTGATAAGCACTCGCATGGGGGCGAGTATCCGGTTGCCGCCGGAGTTGTCAAAGCGGATCCGAATCGCAGCTGGCGGCATGGGCGTTGGGGTGGGGTGGTGAGCGGAAAGAGTGGGCAAGTTTCAGTTCTTAATCTTCATCGTAATCTTAATCTCCCCGTCTAGTTCAAGGCGTAGAGCTTTTGGAAAAGGGATTAAGAGTAGGATGAAGATTAAGAACAAGACCGAAACCAATCAGCCGGCCGCTTCCAGTCTCATCCCACTGAGGATGGATCAACCGATTACCGCTTCGCGACTTTATTAGCGACTTTGGCCACGCGCGGCTTCACCTTCGGGGCATCGCCCCATAAACCTTCCAGGTCGTAACGTTCGCGCGCGTCGGCCCGCATGACGTGGACGATTACATCGAAGAAATCCAACACCACCCATGCGCCCTGCATCGTCCCGTCCACGACGCGCGGCCGGACTTCGTGCTCGTCACGCAACTCGTCCGTGATCTCGTTCACGATGGCGCGCAGGTGCGGTTCGCTCGTGCCGGACGCGATCACGAAATAGTCCGTCACGCTCGAAAGCTTCCGGACATCGAGGACCACGATATCTTCCGCTTTTCGGTTGTCCGCGAATTCGCGGCAGAGCAGGGCCAGTTTTTTTGAATCCATCACTCGGGAGCTTGAGGCAGAATGGCTCAAAGATAAAGGCGATTGTTGTGGAGGGCCTCGGCGACTGCGGCGGGCACCAGATGGTCAATCGTTTGCCCTGCTTGGACGCGCGCCCTAATTTGCGACGAAGACACGCCGAATGGAAAACCCTGGAGCGTTTGTCCGCGAAACGGTGGTGGAAATGGCACGATCTCGTCTCCGGGACGGGGAATGACCGCAAACTCCGCGAGTCTGGCCAGTTCGCTTGCCTCCCGCCATTTAGGGAGGCTACTCACGTTGTCGGCCCCGATGAGGTAGAACAACTGCGCGTCTGGAAAGCGCCGCGTGTACTCACGGACCGTATCAATCGTGAAGGAAACACCGCCGCGCTGGATCTCTTGATCATCGACTTCGCAGTTGGTTTTGCCCGCGAGCGCGAGCCGGAGCAGTTGCATCCGGGCGGCGGCTGGGGCGAATTGATTGTCGGTCTTGAAGGGGGATTGCGCCGCGAGAATGAAGAATAACCGGGTTAAACCCAGTTCCTCGATGGCTGCCTGCGCCAGCAGGAGATGGCCGGTGTGAACCGGGTCAAAGGATCCACCAAAAAGTCCAATGCGTTGCATCGCTCAAAGAATAATGAATCCGCTCACTGATGGAAATGCCGGGCGGCGAAATTCAGATACTGCGCCCAATCGTAATCCGTAGTGTCGTGCTTGCCGGTGCGCAGATGGTAACCGATGAAATCACCGACGGGTCGGTCGGCAGCGGGTTGCGTATCCACGCCCAGACCCGGTCGGCCGAAAAGTTGGTAAACCGGCTCCGCTCCTTTCGCCGCCAGAAATTCCCCGCGCGGATCCGCCCAGAGATCCTCGGTCGCGCTGGCCACGTAAACCGGTCGCGGCGCAACGAGCGCGATCAATTCGTGCTGGTCCACCGGCAAGTCATCTTCGCCGTCGGAATACTTTTTAAAGTTGCCGCAGAACCAGTGGGGAAACGCGCGATTCAGATTTGCCGTGCGTTCGCCGAAGCGTCGGCGCGCCAGGGCAGCGCCGCCTTCCCCCGAGTCATTGGCAATGACGATGGCGAACCGTTCATCCCGTGCGCCGGCCCAAAGCGCGGTCTTGCCGAGCCGCGAGTGACCGAGCAACGCAACGCGTTTCGCGTCCACAGCGGGCTCCGTTTCCAGGTAATCCAAAGCGCGGCTCAAGCCCCAGGCCCACGCGCCGATCGCTCCCCACTCCTCCGGTCGGAACCATGTGTTGGTGCCCGCCGGACTGACCGCCGCGCGCACGCCCTGTTTCCAGCCCTCCGCGAAGTCGGGCTCTAGGTCGCCGTAATACGCCGTCGCCAGGGCGTAACCGCGGGCCAGAATTTTTTCCACCGGCCAGCGCGCTGCCTCGATGCCACGGCACGCGGCGGTGGCGTGATTGCTGACGATGCAACTGCTGCGTTCGCCGACCATCCAGCGTTCCGAAAGCCGGACATCCGGCTCGGTGCTGACGGCGTGATTGCCATTGAAACTAAAACCAAGAAACGCGGGCGCGGGCTTTCTGGCTGCGTTTGGCAGATAGAGCAAGAGGGTCATGCTTGGGCCATCCGTTTTGCCCGTGAACCAGATGGCGATTTCCTTTCGTGTGGCCAGGCCGCCGAGGGCGTTCGTCTTCACCGACAGAGTTTCAAACCGCATGGCGCCGGGCCGGCCCGGCGCGCGACCGTAAACTTGTTCCTCAAACAAACGAATTAATTCCGGGCGCCGTTTCTCCCGCCACGCCATGGCATTCGTTACGGGCGTGCCATCGGTGCAAACGAGTCCGTCCGGCAGGGTGTACGCCGGCACTTTCGCCTCGTCGTAGTTTGCCTTCGCGGGTTGGGCGAGCATCGAGGTGGCGCTGGCCAGCAGCAAGGCTCCGGTCATTGGAATGAAATTCAGTTTCATGTCAGCAGCAACGGCGGATCCCGTTGAATCGTTGTTCCGTGGTTTCGACGTAAAGTTCCGATGCCGTTTTCGGCGGCGTCTCGGCGTGGTGATCGCATTGGCATTCCTCGGCCTGCGCCACCTGGGCTCGTCCCAGCTGCGCCTCGCCGGAAAGTTCCTTGGCCAGTGCCAGCGTCAACGCGGCGGTGCCCGCAATGCCACCAAATTTCTTTCCATCTTCCACCACCGCGTAATCCGGTAGCCAGACCGGCTCGCTCTCGTGCAACACCGCCGGTTTGCGCCGAGAAAGCAGGAAAAACCATTCGCGTAGGCTCAACAGCACGATGGCCGACACCATGACCAGAAAGGAGCCGGCTACGAAGGCATCCAGACGGTTATTGAAAAGCTGTGTCCGCAAACTGATTGCTGCAGCGATAGCCGAGTCGAGCGCGACTTTCTTCTCCGGTGAAGCAAAGATTTCATTGGCCGCGGCCACGTAGGCTTCCTCAAGTCGCTTCTCGATTGGAGGCAGAAGTTCCCCGCGAATCTGCGCTGCTTTCGAAAGAAAGCCAATGCGCGGATCGGGATGCCAGATTTTCTGCACCCCCGCCGTGAACGTGACCGACAACAACCATACCAACGGCAGGAGCGTGATGAACGCCAGCGCAGGCTTTGCCCTCGCCTTTCGACCCTCGCCTCTCGACTCCCCCTTCAGCCCCATCTTCAACAAAATCGTCGTCGCCAGACAAAGCGCGATGGCGGCGAGCATCTGGTTGGCAATGCCAAACAACGGCCAGAGCGAGTTGATTCCACCCAGCGGATCGCGCACCCCTTGGATCAGGAACATGCCCCAGCCTGCAACCATCAATCCGCTCGCCAGCAAATTGGGTCCGACGGCTTTCGTGTCGCCGAGCGGTTTCCAGAGGTTGCCGAGAAAGTCCTGAAGGATGTAGCGGCCCACGCGCGTCCCGGCGTCGAGAGTTGTCAGGATGAACAACGCCTCGAACATGATCGCGAAGTGATACCAGAGATCGAGCCAGCGTCCGCTCACGGCCTTGGAAAAAATCTGCGCCATGCCCACCGCCAGCGTCGCCGCGCCGCCGGTGCGGCCGAACAAGGTGTGTTCGCCCACGTTCTGCGCGAGCGCATCCATGTGCTCGACCGTCACCGGGTAGCCGAGCGCGGTGACTTTCGCCGCCGTCAGTGCGGCTTCACCTTTCACGTTCATGGCGAAATACACGCCCGGCTCCATCGTGCAAGCGGCGATGATGGCCATGATCGCCACCAGCGATTCAAGGCACATCGCACCGTAGCCGATGGGCCGAGCGTAACTTTCACGCGTGATGAGCTTGGGCGTCGTGCCGCTAGAGATGAGCGTGTGGAAGCCCGAGATCGCTCCGCATGCAATGGTGATGAAGCAGAACGGGAACAGTTTTCCGGCCACGACCAGGCCCGAGCCGTCCACGAATTTCGTCAAGGCAGGCATCTGCAAATCCGGCAGCACGAGAAAAATGCCCGCCGCCAGTGCGAAGATGGTACCGAGCTTCATGAACGTGCTGAGATAATCGCGCGGCGCGAGCAGCAGCCACACGGGCAGCACGCTGGCCGCAAGGCCGTAAAGAATAATCGCCCACGCCAAAGTGATGTCCTTCAAGCCAAAAGCCGCAGCCCATTGCGGACTCTCATAAACCAGCTTTCCGCCCCACACCGCCAACAACAGCAGCACCACCCCAATGGCCGACGCTTCCATGACTTTGCCGACCCGCCAGTAACGCATGTAACCGCCCATGAACATGGCGATGGGAATCGTCGCGCTCACGGTAAACACGCCCCACGGACTTTCCGCCAGCGCCTTGACGACGACGAGCGCCAACACGGCCAGCAAAATGATCATGATTGCGAGGATCGCCACGAGGGCG
>JANOHH010000340.1:0-2198 GCA_031406395.1 Verrucomicrobiota bacterium
GTGTTCCAGATGATAGCCCCGGTGCTTGAGCACGTTGTTGTTTTCGTTCTCGATCTTCCACCGCGCCCGGCCGGCGGCGACCAAGCCGGCCACGTTGTCGGCGCTGAGGTTCCAGTCGGTGATGAAGGCGTTGTGATAAAGAATTTTCCCGGCGTCATCCGTCACGGTCACGTCGCACCAGTTGACTTGCAAGGCCTCATCGCTGTCGGTGAGCGGCACGCCATTGGCCCAACGGTAAGCGTGGTGCTCCCACCGGTTGCGTTGGCCTTTGACCTTGAGCTTCGCGGTGTGCCGGTCGCGCCCCGGTGCGAGGGCTTCGACCCATTGGCTCAGGTGCGTGTGGGAGGCGGGCTTGCAGGGGAAGAGGAAATGAAATCCGTGCAACAACACCTGGCGGCAGAAGGGTTGATGGGCGTAGAGATCATCGCCCAGCAACGTGTCGTTGCCCGTGGTGTAACGTCCGGCGTGCGCGGTCAGCCAGCGTTTGGCGGCGTTGATCTCGCAGTCCTGTTTGACCTGCCCGTCCTGCGGCGTGATGAACTCCGGGCGCAACGACACGACCTGCTGGTGCCCCGGGCTGACGAGGACCGGGGTGATCGCGCTGTGGAAATGCGTGACCTGACCCTCGGCGTGGTGGATACAGGAACAACTCGGGCAATGAATGTTTTTGGCTTGAGAAGAAAAATACCAGGTGGCATCCAGCGCGATGAGCCGGGTGTTTTCCACCGCCCGCATGGCTTCGAGCAAACCGGCTTGATCGAAGGCTTGGTGCAGATCATCAAAGAGACTCAAGAGGTGGCTGGGTTCAATCGGATCGAGCGTCCGGCGGATGGGATTGTCAGATGGGATGCGCTCGACCGGGAACAGGGAACGGGCGTTGTTGCGCCCGCGCGAGTGTTCCATGTTCTGCTGAAAACTCAGGAACGAAGGGCATTGAGTGAAGAACACCGCAAAGGCTGACAACGCGATATCAGCCATCGCGAACTGAGTGTTGTCGCCGGTGCGCCGATCCGGGAGTCCGGCCGAAACAGAGCGCAGCCGTTCGATGAGGTGATCGAAGGTGCGCGAATTCATGCGCCCAGAGATGCCGGTACCGGCTCAAAAGTACAAGTTACAGTTGTGTAACAAACGGTGACGAACCGGTGAACAGGTGCGTCCGCCCAGAATCCCCCATTCAGGACTCCGCCCCGCCAGCCTCACGCTGGGTCATAGTGAGAATGGCTGTTTCGCCATCTGCCTTGCTTGAAATTCTTCCGGCGTCGGGGCAAGCTTCGCAGGTCTAAAAAGTCAACCCAGCGTCCAACGCTCACCGAAAAAACTGAAACTATGCTCTTTCGCAAGTCTCTGACCTTGGCTTTGCCTTGCGCTGCCACGCTGTTGCTCGCCAGTTGTGCGAGCCAACCATCGAACCCGGCCGCTCATGTGCAAACCGGGGAATCGGTCATTCTGGTTGGCAGCGAGCCGGCGAATCTGACTTTTGCACCCGTGCTGTCCAAGCCGGTTCGCGTCCGGAGCACGTATCGCGACGGATTGCCCCAGACCGTTCACTACGAGCCGGGCCGCGACTATGTGCTGGAGGCGACCGGCCAGATTTGGCGCACGCTGAATTCTCGGATTCCCGATTTCCGCACCAATGTGCTGTACGGGAAGGAGGATTTTGATCACACGCAGTTTCCCGGCTTCGGCAACGGCGGCTTCTTCGCCTTTGTGGACTATTCGCACCGGGAAAAATTTTCACCAGTGCTGCCGCCGGACGAGCCGAGGGCAACGAGGCTGCCAAACACGCGCCAAAAACTTCGCGCTGGTGAAAAAATCCGCATCGTGGCGTACGGCGACAGCATCACCGCCGGAGGCGATGCCACCGCGCCGGGCTTGATTTTTTGGGAACGCTGGGCCGCCGCGTTGCGCCAGAAATATCCGCGCGCCACCATTGAAACCGTCAACGGCGCCACCGGCGGTGATTCAACAGTGCAAGGCTTGCAACGATTGTCGGAAAAGGTGCTCGCGCAAAAGCCCGATCTGGTCTTGATCGGTTTCGGCATGAATGATCACAACATCGGCGGCGTGCCGCCGGCGGCGTTTGCCGACAATCTACGGACGATGATAGACCGGGTGCGGGCTGAAACCGGGGCGGAGATCGTTTTGTTTTCCGCCTTCCCGCCAAACCCGAAATGGCATTACGGCACGCACAACATGGC
>JANOHH010000395.1:0-2491 GCA_031406395.1 Verrucomicrobiota bacterium
CAGCATCGCCCGCGCGATGGCATGAATCACTCAGAGGAAACGGCCTTCTCTGCTTCCAATGGCGAAGCGGCTGAAGGCCATGATGCATCCTTGCCGTCCCAAATTTGGTGGTAGAATTCTTTCCCTTCGGCCCGACTGGAATCTCCACCATCATCCCGCCCGTCTTCACCCACTGAGTAGAGCAGGAAAGTTCCATCTGGTTTGAGTTGATAGCGGAGCGGCTTGCCATCCATGCCGTCCAGCGGCACAGCCGTAAGAAAATCAGGCGACAACTCCGCCAAGCTGCCGGGTAGTCTGCCATTTCGCAGACGAAAGCGCTCCAGCGCGATGGCGACGACGATCATCCGGCGTTGAGTCTCAGCTTTTATGGCTTTCAGGAGCAACGTTTGGCCGACGCTAAAGCTGTCGTTAGAAAGTAGAAATCGCCAGCGATCATAAGCATTTTGTTTGTGCGCCCCGGCATTTGTCGCGACGGGGTCAGCAAACCAGCCATATACTTCGTGATCCAGTCGGTCAGCCTGATTTTTCGCGTCATTCCACGACTTTGTTCGCGCCTCACGATCGGTTTCAATAACGGCCTGCCAGCGATTCACCGCCCGCAATGCATCCTGATCAAACCACGCAAACCGCCAGAGCGGAACGTGAATCCAACGCAACACGAATCCACGGCTGGGCAAGCTTGCAAATTCTTCGCCCATCAATTCATCCGCCTGCTCCCGTTTTTCGATCGCTAATTTGAGCATCGCGCGTGACGCGGAGATTTGTGCGTGGAAGTCCAACGTCATGGCGCGCTCCGTTTCCATCGCCACCGCCATGTCATTCGCCAAGTCCATCCGCTCCCAGCCTTGTTGCAGCGTGGCAAGCTGTGACTCACTCCAAATGTTTGTCTGCAACGCCTGCCATGTGCTGTTCCAAGTAATCGCCACGCATGCGAGCCGCACAAGTTGGGAAATCAACAATCGGGCCTCCTTTTGGCGTTGCAACAATGCCAGCGCGTCGCTGAGTTGTTCCACAGCGTGATCAGTTCGCCCGGAACGAATTTTCCAAACCGCCGCAACATTCAAGATTTGGGCTGCCTGCTTGAGAGGAACTAACGGGGTCATCTGGAAATCAACGAAGCCTTTTTGGTAGTCGAACCCGTCGTGCCAGCCCGGTTTTTGCACCGCGTCGTGAATTGCTTTTAGCAGCGTAGCGCTCTGGTCAACTCGCGAGCCGAGTTGCATCCAAGAATTACTTTCCTTGCCGGAGGCCCAGCGGTCGAGCTGCCAGGCGACCACCGCCTTCCCCGGCGATGCAAACCGTCCGGCGGGCGGCATGATAGCAAAGTTTGAATACACGTCGCTGATCTGGTTGGTCAGTTGAAATAGAGCCACAGCCGCGTTGGATTCAATGGCGCCGCGCGGTGGTTCAAACTCGGAAATGGAAAGCTTTTCGCCGTTTGCTTTCATTTCAGAGATTCGGACTTTCAGCGCGTGTGCGCCCCGGAAGTGTTCAACGCAAACGAGTGCCAGAGCCAGCGACGCCAAGCCACCAGCAATACGCCCGACCCATCGGAGAATTCGTTTCCGGCGATTCATAGACGGATTGAACTGGATTCGAGTCACCCGAACAACGTCAAAGCGATTTAAGCGGACTTGAAGCTTGCGCGCAGGAAGGCCTACCCCAAAATCATCGCAACTATGACAAAGCATTTGCTTTCCTTTTTTACGGTCGCGATCAACGCGATGGTCACCGCCAACGCCGGCGAGGCCTGGTGGCCGCAGTTTCGGGGGCCAAACGCCTCCGGGATTTCGGAGTCAGCCCGGCCCCCGGTGGAAGTTGGTCCGGGCACGAACCAGCTTTGGAAAGTCTCCGTGCCCCCGGGCATGTCGTCGCCGTGCGTGTGGCGTGATTGGATTTTTCTGACGGCGTTTGGGGACGGCAAGCTGGAGACGCTTTGCTATCAGCGACGGGATGGCAAGTTGCTTTGGAAGCAGGATGCCCAGGCGGAAAAGTTGGAGGAATTTCATTCCACCGAAGGCAGCCCCGCCGCGTCCACGCCGGCAACGGACGGCAAGCGCGTGGTGAGTTACTTTGGTTCCTGCGGGCTGATTTGCTACGACCTCAAGGGCAAGGAGCTTTGGCGGCACTCGTTGCCGACCGCGCAAACGGCGGGTAGTTTCGGCAGTGGCGCTTCACCCGTCATCGTCGATGGCCTCGTCCTCGTGAACCGCGATCAGGTTACGGGCTGTTCCTTGCTGGCGGTGAATCTGGAGACGGGTAAGAAAATCTGGGAGGCCATGCGACCCGATGTTACGCAGAGCTTCGGCACGCCCATTTTCTGGAAGAACCAGGGCGCTAAGGAAGTGGTGATGTCGGGCTCGCTCAAGCTCAAGGGTTACGATCTGGAAACCGGCGCGGAACGCTGGTCGCTGGCAGGCATGCCGTCCTTCACCTGCACGACGCCCGTACTCGGGGACGGAATGTTGTTCTTCGCGGGTTGGTCGCCGGG
>JANOHH010000397.1:0-4084 GCA_031406395.1 Verrucomicrobiota bacterium
GGCGGAAAAAAACAGCCCCGGTTTTTTGTCCGGGGCTGTGAGAAAGTGCGAGATGCGCGAAACTATTTCTTTGGATTGACGATGTCCGCCATTTTGAAAATTGGCAGGAACATGCAGATCACCATGCCGCCGACGACAACGCCAAGGAATACAATCAGGATGGGTTCAATGAGCGACGTAAGTCCGCCGAGAGTGGTTTCGATTTCTTCGTCGAGAAAGTCGGAGATGCGCTCGAGCATGTTGTCGATCTTGCCGGTTTGTTCACCCGCGCTGATCATGCGGATGATCATGTTGGGGAAGACTGGGTGCTTGCCCAGCGCCGCGGAAATACTTTCGCCGCGCTCGATGTCGGAGGAAGCAACCTTGATGGCTTTTTCAATGACGACATTGCCGACGGTTTGGGAGACGATTTGCAGAACTTCCAGGATCGGCACGCCGCTACGAATGAGCGAGGAGAGGGTGCGGGTGAAGCGGGCGAGGCATATTTTGTGGGCGATGCTGCCAAAGATGGGCAGTTTGATGCGCCGCGCGTCCCAAAACTCCCGACCCACGGGGGTTTTGATAAAATAAATCCAGCCGTAAACGGCGCCGCCGCCGGCCAGGAGGAACAACAGGAAGTAGCTTTGCAGCATGTTGCTCAGGCTGATGAGGAATTGGGTGGGCGCGGGGAGCTTGGCCCCGAAGCCGGAATAGATGTCGCCGAAAACGGGGATGACTTTGACGAGGAGGAATACGGTAATGCCAATAGCCACGACGGTAACAACGGTGGGATACATCATGGCGGATTTGACCTTCTTGCGCAGGCGGGCGGTATTTTCGAGGTAGGTGGCCAGACGCGCAAGAATTTCGGAGAGGAGACCGCCTTTTTCGCCCGCACCCACCATGGCGCAGTAAAGCCGGTTGAAGGCTTTGGGATGTTTTTGCAGGGCTTCGGAGAAGCTGTCGCCGCCTTCGACACGGGTGCAGACGTCTTTGATGACGTCGCGCATGAGTTTGTTTTGGGTCTGCTCGGCGAGGCCTTGCAGGGATTGGACCATGGCCAGGCCGGCGTCAATCATGGTGGCGAGTTGCCGGGTGAACATGACGAGGTCGGTCAAGGGGACGCTTCCACCGGCGGTGCGGCCTTTCTTCGTGATCTTTTCCTGGATGGAGACCACGAGGAGGTTGCGGTTGAGCAGGGCGGCGATCGCCGCGGGTTCGGTGGCAGCGTCCACGGAACTGCGGATTTCCTTACCGGTACCGGTTTCCCGGGCTACGTAAACAAATGACGGCATAAGTAGTATTTTTAGTCTAAGGTCTAAGGTGTTGCACCCCAGGGCTGAAGTCTAAGGTCCCGACTTTAGACATCAGACTGACGGCGCTCGCCACGCTCGAATTAGCAAACCCCATTCCACCGCGCAAAATGCCAAAGGGCTGGGGTCTGAAATCTAAGTTCGAGGGGCGGGAGGATTGGGGCTTTGGGGGTTAGACTATAGCCCGGACACTGGGTTCCACCCGGGATTTCTCGCCCTGCGGCAAAAAATAGTTGTTGTCAAACTGTCCCACTTTCTTTATCTATGCCCGCAAATGCACCGTTTTGGTGCCGAGGTAAACCGGTTTTACCTCATAAATGCAATGAAAACGACAATCACGAAATACACAAACATGAACAACAGAGGAACCAAAATGAAGTTTAATAAATGGACATTGGGCTTGGCCGCGGTCGGAGCGGTTAGCTTGACATCAATAGCGCAGGCTGAGGAGAAAATGAACGTCCTCCAGACGGCCATGACCTCCACCACCATCAGTGGTTACGTGGACACCTCAATCCAGTGGAACCCGGGCCCAGGCAACCCAGGCCTTACGCCGGCTTACTCGTTCGGCGGCCCCAGCAAGGCCAATGGATTCAATCTGAATGTCGTTCAGCTCTCCATCGCCAAGCCGTTGGATGAGAGCGAATGGGCTTCAGGCTATCGCGCTGATCTGTGGTTCGGCCCGGATGCGAACACCCTTAATACGGCCTCAGGCGGCACGACTGATCAAGACTTTGCGATTCGCCAAGCATACGTCGCCCTGCGCACTCCGGTGGGCAACGGTATTGATTGGAAAATGGGCGTGATGGATGGCATCATCGGTTACGAATCGCTCACCGACGGCGCCAATCCGAACATGACACGCTCGTACGGGTACACGATCGAGCCCACCACGCAAACGGGTTTGCTCGGGACCTACCGATTCTGCGACGCGATCTCAGCTTCGTTTGGTGCGGCGCAAACTACCGGACCCACCATCAACAACCGCGCTGGCAGCACCGCAGGCACTGCCGACAGCAGCGATGCATCTTGGTTCACCTACACCGGTTCAGTCGCGCTTACGGCACCCAGCGATTGGGGTTGGCTCGCCGGTTCGACCTTGTATTCCGGCTTTATCACCGGCTTCGACGACACGGCAACGGGCGCTCGGAACAACTATTACATTGGCGCAACGGTCGCCACTCCCGTGACGGGTCTGAAGGCCGGGATGGCAGTCGACTACGCTCATATTCGGGGTGGTGCTGGCGTTGCTGGAGTTACTCCCGGGACCGTAAACAACCAGTACGCGTATTCCGTCTATGCTTCTTACCAAGCCACGGAAAAGATGAGCTTGCACGGTCGCGCCGAGTTGTATCGCCAGCAGGGCCAGAGCAGCGCTACAGCGCCTAACGCCGCTGCGAACAACAATGTGTTCGCGTTGACGGCTACCGTTCAGTACGACCTGTGGCAGAACGTGCTCAGCCGTTTGGAAATCCGTTGGGATCAATCTTCGGACGCGGCCTACGGCGATCCCACCAACCCCCCGGGCCCTCAAGGGGCCAACCTCCAGCACAACGCCGTCATGATTGCGGCGAATGTGATCTACAGCTTCTAAGCTGAGTTGAAATTCAGAAACCCCTTCCGGGAAACCGGGAGGGGTTTTTCTTTGTACCAAGGACCGCGACCGGTCCCTCGGTCGCAGCGGGTGAACCGCCGAAAGCGCGTTGGAAACCCGAGCCTCTCCTCGCGCAATTCCCTGCTGAGGTCGAGGGATCGCTCGCTCTCCACCTGAACGAATCCCGATCGGTCCCGAACGAGCCTTTCAAGCGAACTTCAACTCTTCGGTAGCCGCTTGGTGGCCAGAATCTCCTCTCCCGCCCAATCCCACACGCCCAGCACATCCCCCGCTGACTTCTTCAACGTCCGGAATTCAGCCGGCAACGTTCGCTGTTGCAGTTTGTGTTCGCGCACGCCCGTCGCATCGCAGCCCAGCAACAGCGCGTGCGCCTTGTAAATGCGCGGATGCCCGATCACGCGACCCGCACCTGGTGGCGCGGGCGGCGCGGGCCGTTGATCCAAGACCAGGAAACTCAAAGGAAGGTCACGCAAATCAATCCCCGTCAACCGCGCAAAGCGGGACCAGTTGCCGTCGGTGAAAATCTCCCGGGGCGGAGTGGCAAAGTGATGACACCAATGCCGTTGATTTCCCGGTGCCAGCATCCCGCACGATGCCGAATGGGTGCATGGGGCGATCACGTTAAAGCGTTCCCGTAACCGCTCCCGAATGGCGATGAGCCGGCGGCTGACCTCGTGCGTTCCGGGTTCGACCCAGAGAACACACTGCGCCCGCACCGCCAAGCCCATCAGCGCTTCGGTCTGCTCTGGCGTCAGTTCGGTTAGCACGTGGCTGACGAGAAGAATTTTGTGTATTGGCTCACCCTCACCCCGGCCCTCTCCCCCAGGAGAGGGGGAAGCTTTCGGACCATTCCTCGTTTTTCCGAGCTGCGTCGTAAAGTCGTCCGAAGCTGGCTCACCTGACGAAAGAGGAGGCCGTTCGGTGGCGCTTCCCTCTCCCCGAGCGACTGGGTCGGGGTGAGAGGAAAGCGTTGCTGGAAAATCTGCGAGCCCTAAGTTTACTTGCAAACTTGGATACTTCCCCCGCGCCCGCCGGGCGGCAAACGCCATCGCTGCCGCCGAACGGTCCCAAAACCGGAGCGCCGTCACTGACTGGGCGCCGAAGTGATCCAGAAACGCGCGGCCCGCGATGCCACTGCCACAGCCCCAGTCCAGCAACTCACCCTAGGGCGGCGACC
>JANOHH010000441.1:0-3333 GCA_031406395.1 Verrucomicrobiota bacterium
GGGTTGTTCCATCCGGACGGTTTCTTCGCGCGTGGCGTTGTTGTCAATCGCCCATCCGGCGCCGGTGAGGCAATACTGCGGTTTGTGCAGGCTGGTGCGGTCGCTGCCCATTAACACCACGGTTACCTGAGCGGAGAAATCGTCCGGCGCGGTGTAGCGGCGCGATCCGTAACTGGTATCCGATGGCAAAGTGTTGGTGACGATGGCGGTCTGGGCGATCCACTCCGAAGTATAGTCGAGCACCGTTTCGGGCAGGACGACTTCGAGATTCCGACTGTTAGCCAGGGGGCGGGTTTTTACGCCGGGCTCACCCAGCTTTTGATGTGCTTTGAATTTGAGCAACACAACGGCACTAGAGCCGATGAGTAGCAATCCGGTAATTGCAAAAATCCATTTGCTTTTGGTCATGTGCTTTTCGATTCTGGGTTGCCGGGTGTTGCGCCGGCCCGTTCTTGCCCCGGCTGCTCTTCGAGCCATCGGGAAATATACATCAAGCCGGCGAACACCGGCACGTAGGGCAACAAACTGAAAAAAGTATTTTCGTGAACGAAATTCCCAGCGTTCTGGCCAAAAAATTCCCCGGCCCCAACGATCAGTGAAAGGCGCAAGACGTTGCCGATTACCGCCAGCGGCACGGCGGACGCGATCATCACCGCGCGCTTCCACGGCGACCGGAATACGACGAACCCGAAGGTTGTCGCTGCTAGCAGGGTGGAAATTAAACTGCGAATTCCGCTGCACGCCGCTGCGACCTCAAATTGGTATGTCCCCAGGCTATTGTACAACTGCGTGCCGACCCGTATCACGCCGATCCCCAGCACATCGTCAAACAAGTGCTCCACAATCCACGACACCAGCATCTGCAGGGGAAAGGTGATCTTCCCGGCGTACGACCCCATCGGCACCATGAACGTGAACAGAAAGAACGGAAAGAAGCTCGCGCGCAGCCAGCGCGTTCCCCAAGCCAGGCCCATCAGGGCGTAGATGCCGGTAAAAAGCGCCACAATTGAGAAGCGCGGCTGTTGCACCAGATAAGCCAGGACGTGCAAGGCAAGCGCCGCCGCCGCCAGCAACAGCCCCGGCCACCACCCGCGCATGGGCAGGGCCAGCAATTCATTGCGTTTCCACCAGAACAATCCCACCACGAGGAATGGAATAATCAGCCCCTGTCCGTCCTCGCCCTCCAAGCCAGAATTGCTGTAGGCATTGTACATCCACATGAACAACGACGGCGTGTCCACGTAGCCAAACGTGGAGTTGCCAAGAAAATGGAACAGCGCCAGCCAGGCCGCCAGCAGGACGAAAAAAAAGCCTTTATCCGGCAATTGCCGCCAAGCGGCGCGAATTTCTTCCGATAACCCTTCTGCCGGAATGGCCGCCGCCGTCTGATTCATCGTGTTCATCTGTGGTTGTGCCAACCTAATGGATGCCAAACTCTCTGGTTTTACTCAATCATATTCGGGGCAATCCCCGTGCCAGACTACCGCCCGGCCCGCACCCAGATCGTGAATCCAGCCAGCATTTCCGCCGGCTGATACTCTCTCGTTGCCAGAAAGGTTGCCACGGCCCCGCGGGCATCGTGCACGTCCGGCTTGGATTCCACCACCAGATCCGGCATCGGCAAACCGGCCAGTTCGGCTGGCGCCACGTTGATCAATTCCAACGCCCTGCCGGCCTTGCCGGGCGGCAAACTAGTCGGCAACCGATAGTATTCCGCCCCTGCCCCTGCGGCGCTCCACCAGACGATCTGCCCTTGCGCCAGAGCCACCCGGGCCCGCGCCGCTGCGCCGCGATAATCATCGCGCGCGTGGCGGGGCGCGAACCGCAGCGACAAACAGGAAATCAGGCCCAGGGCCACGAACAACCCGGCCACCGCGCGCTTCCACCAAACTCGATCCTTGGCCAGGGCCGCGAAACCGAGCGTCAATAACCACACCCCAACCGCCAAGAGCGGCGTCACGTGTCGCCCCAGCAAACGAAAGTGGGCAATCACTCCTGCCGCGACCAGCAAAACCAACGGGCTGGCCACACACGCAATGCCCGCCAGCAGCCGCCGCCGGTTTGCCATTGGGTTCAACGATGCGAAGGCTCGGAACATGACGAAGCTCCAGACCACCGCATACACCCCGAGCCAGCCAAGATATGGATGCAGCGCCGGCGCGCCCATTTCCCGGAGTTGCAGTCGGCCCGGCCCCAATCCCGTAAAGCCCGCCAGTTCATAGCCGGCAAAGACCACATTTGCCCAACCCGTACCAGCGACCGCCGAGGCCCGGGCCCCCATCTTCAAAGTCCACAAATAATAAACCGCGAGCAACGTCAGACTTCCGCCCGTCGCCAGCGCCATCGCCCAGTTTCGTCGGAGCAGTCGCCACGTGGTCGGAAAAGTCAGCAACACCACCAGCGCCCCGACCGCGCCGGCGACCCAAATCATCCCCAGCAAACTGGAACCACCCAGCACCAACAGGCCCGCGCAGAAAATTCCAAACCATGCACGTCCCGTCGCCAGCAGGGACACCGACCGGCTCAGCGCCTGCAAAGCGGCGACCACCAGCAAGGCACCACCCAATTGCATCGCGTACGGCCGCGCTTCGTTGAGATAATACCAGGCGAACGGAGCCGTCAGCAGCACCAGCCCGGCGGCGATGCGCTGGTTTTTTTGAGGAAACGATTGGAGAAAAGCCACGCCGCCGGCGACCAGCCACGGCAGATTCGTCGCACGCAATACCCATTCGCCCGAGCCAAAAATTTTCGCCTGCGCCCACACCAGAATCATGTAGAGCGGCATTTGCAAGTCCGACATTTTTTCGTCCGCCATCCGCCGCCACCAATCACTCAACGTCAATGAGCGGGCCTTGGTCGCCGTGAGGGCTTCATCAATCCAGAGACTGTCACTGCTAATTGCCACGGAAAAAACCGCCAACAAAAAGAGCGCCCACGCCCAGAAAAAACTGCGGGATTCATTTGGCATCAGTCAAGCGGGGCCGCACCCCCGGCCAAATCACCCCACGCCCGGCCGCGTGCACCATCGCGCAGGAGGTAATAGAGGAAGAGAGAGTTCCACTTCACGTAACGGAGTCCGAGCCGCCGCGGTTCGGATGCGAGGCGATACAGCCACGTCAGCCCGCCGCGCTGCATCCAGGCCGGCGCGTCGGGCTTCAGGCCGGCGTTCGCGTCGAACGCAAAACCCACCGTCAACACCACTCCCCGCCGCAACTGGGACTTGTGCCGTTGCGCCCAGGCCTGCTGCTTCGGGGTGCCGAATCCGACCCAGATGAAATCCGGCGAGAGGCGGTTGATTTCGTCCACCACCTCCTGCTCCGCCGCGCCTTCAAG
>JANOHH010000458.1:0-5294 GCA_031406395.1 Verrucomicrobiota bacterium
CATCGCTGCCGAACTTCACCAGCGGGTTGTCCATCCGGAATCTTTCCGCAAAGGTCAGCAGGCGTTTCATCGATCGGCGCGCATCGTCAAATTTTTCCAACCGGTAATAGCCCAGGATCATCCGCGCCTCGCAGGTGGACCAGTGACCGCCATTGACCCAAGTTCCATAACCCCACAGGCCCTCGGGTTTTTCATACATGTCGTCGTAGCTGGGGAAATTCGGGAGGATAAAATCGTGCGGCCGCAGTTCCGGCAGCGACGCGATCTTTCGAAAGATATTCTCCGCCTGCGCACGATCCACGATGTGGAACGCGATGGCGTCGTGATTCGGCGACGCCTCGAAGTAGCCGTGGGCGGCCGCGCCGTGAACCCCATGCCGCGTACCGTCGGGATCGAGCGAACGAATGAAATAGCCTTCCTCCGAGGTCAAATGCTGAAGCCCGGCTTTCGCCGAAGCACGCAAGGCGGCATACCGTTGTGCCTGCTCGAACCGGCCCGCGAGTTTTTCCAATTCCATCAGCCGATCCAACCCGGCCAGGTAGGTGATCGAAAGACCGGTGAGATACGCCTTGTCGTAGGTGCCGTCGGGCCGCCGCCAGCCGGCAAAGCTGGGCGCAAGGAGGTTTCCCGCCGGACCGGCGAGGAACAGATTGTTGGTCGGGTCGCGCCGCGTTTCGATGAAGGCGGCACACCGTTCCAACTTGGGCAGGTAGCGCCGGATGGCGGCCACGTCCCGGCTAATGAGCAGCAGTTCACTTTGCAGCACGAGGCCGGCGGCGGTGAATTCCATGCCCCAGTCGTGAATCTTGGTTTGGCCATCCCCCTGTTTGTAAACAATCCAGCCGGGCCGGGCCGCGTCGCAGAGACAACCGTCCGGGGCGACCCAATCAAATGGCGGCGTCGCGCCGGTCCGTTTTCCATCGCCCATCTGGTCGAACCAAAGGTCCTGCGAGTTTTGCAGGAAGGTGACGAACGGTTCGCGCAGGAGCGGCAGGATCGCGTAGGTCGTGCCGTAACTATTCTGAATCCACCACGCATCCCACGTTGGCCCTTCGACCAGACCGTTCCACGAAGGCATGTAGAGCATGGCGAGGTTCTGCAATCGCGGGTCCGGCTCGAACATGCGTCGGGCGGTTTCCAGCAGTTGGAGATATTCCGTGTCACCCACGCCGCGATAGTGTTCCCCCTCGAATCGCGCGGTGGCCGCACTCGTGCCGAGGGGGAGCAAGGTTGCGAGCGAAACCACGAGGGCGAAAGTTCGGAGCAGAGGTCGCGCAAGTTGCCGTGGGAATCCTTCGGAAATCACGTTTCGGAATGGGGCTGCTAGTGGCAGTTCAGTTTGTGCGGCGACTGGTTTGAGGGTGGCTCCGTCCGTTCCTATTTTCATAATCGTTTCAGGCATCTTTAGCGCAGGATTCAGTGCTTGGGCGACCAACTCCGTTCGATTTCCTCAAGCGATCGGCCCTTGGTTTCGGGCACGAGCCGCCAGACCACCAGCACCAGCGCAACACAAAATGCCGCGTAGGTGTAGAACGGAAAGGCGTGGTTGAAATGCGCCACGAACCAGGAATCCTTCGCATCCATCATCGGGAACGTCTGGGTCACGGCATAATCCGCGGTCCAAAGGAAAAACGTCGCCAGTCCCAGGGCCCGGCCGCGCACGGCGGTGGGAAAAATCTCTGCCAGGATGACCCACGTCACGGGCCCAACGGACAGCCCGAAACAGCCGATGTAAAGCACGATGAAGAACAGCATCCAGCCGCTGGCCGCCGACGGGTTGGTCAATGTCTGGGCCATGACGCCCATCGCCACCAAACTGATCCCCATGCCGGCGGCCCCAATGAGCATGAGCGGCTTGCGGCCCCAATTATCCACGGCCGCAATCGCGATGAGTGTGAACAAAACCCCGGCGCCGTTGATGATGATTTGCTGGATCAGGCCGGAATCCACCCCGGTCGAGGCGCTCATGGTTTTGAAGATGGTCGCCCCGAAATACAGGAAGACGTTGATGCCGGTGACTTGCTGGAGGATGGCCAGCAAGACGCCAATCAAGAGCGGCAGCCGCAGCCGGGCGGAGAAGAGTTCCTCCCAGTTGCCTTGCTCCTGCGACAGCGCGGCCTTGATGCTGGCAAACTCCGCCCCGGCGAATTCCGGCCCGCCGACTTTTTCCAGAATCCGCCGCGCCTTATCTTCGCGCTTTCGCTCGATCAACCAGCGCGGGCTTTCGGGAATGGGAATCAGCAGCAGGCCAAAGCAGATAGCGGGCAGGATCCCCGCGCCGAACATCCAGCGCCAGCCGCTGGCGATGAGCCACGCCTGATCGCCGGATTTGGCGATGAAGTAGTTGATGAAGGAAGTCAGCGCGATGCCGCCCACGATGGCAATCTGGTTCACGGCCACCATTCGTCCGCGAATGTGCGCCGGCGTGATCTCGGCGATATACATCGGGGTCGAGATGGAGGCGATGCCAATGCCCAATCCGCCGATGAAGCGAAAGCAGATAAACGTCCAAATGTCATTCGGCACGGCGGTGCCGATGGCGGAGGCGAGAAACATCGCGGCCGCCAGAAACATGGCCAGCCGCCGACCAAAACGATCCGAGATCTGCCCGACCAGCAGCACGCCCGCCGCGCACCCGACGAGCACACAACCTGAGACCCAACCCTTCATGAAGTCGCTGAGTTGGAAGCGGGCGGTCAGCGGTTCAATGGCGCCGGAGATGACGCCGGTGTCGTAACCAAATAGAAGCCCGCCGAGCGTGGCGACGAGGCAGATGGGGATGAGGTAGGTGAGGTTGGTTTTGGGGGCGGTGGTCATACCTAAACATGTGGATCACTGACTGCTCGCTACTACCGTCCAAAACGAAGCCGAAGCCTCGTTGCGGGAGGTGCATCCGCTTGTTCGATGATGACGCTGTCCATAGTTCGAAAGAATTCCGGCCAACTTCTGCACAGGGAGCGTTTAATAAAACCTCTTTCCGGACCGTGCTAGTGCGGCTGCGTCAATTCCTTTTAAGGACTGAAACACCGCTTCGCGCACGAATCCATCAGGGTCATCTGTTGATTCCATCAACGCGTCGAACGATGCTTTTCCTCCGACGTCGCCGAGCGCAAAGGCAGCGCATCGTCGGACAATTCTGTTTTCGTCGTGCAATTTTTGTATCAGGAACGGCAGTACAACGGCCTCCTCGACTCCTAGTTTGCCAAGTCCCTCGACCGCCCCGGTTCGCACCTGCCAGTCTGGATCCTCCAACGCCTTCAGAAGTGCAGGCAGCGCGCTTTTCTGTCCCCGCGCCACCCATCCCAAGCTCTCCGCCGCATCGCGCCGCACCAGTCCGCTTGAGTCTTTCAACGCCGTCAACAAAAACCCAATCGTTTCCGATTTGTTGGCCTCAATGGCGACATACGCGTGCAGTGCCCCTAGCCGGACCCAACCATCCGGGTCACGGCTCCATTTAAGGATTGCTGGTTTCGCTTCCGCGCCGTTGGTCCCGAAATTGGCCATGCGGTCAATAATCTGCCACTGGATATGTCGCCCATGGAAGTTCGTTGCAGCACTCAAGAGAACAGGAACTGCGTCCGGCCCCAAATATGACAATGCCTCGGCTACGCTCAATTGCCCACTCTCGTCGTTCATGTTCTTTGCGGGCCGGCTCAAAATCTTCGCCAGTTCCGGAATCGCGGCCTTTGCATCCGGCCCGAAAATTCGGAAACATTCCACCACCCCGCCGGGTATCACCGAACTTTCCCAGGGCGGCTGAATCCATCGCACCAGAAATGGAATCGCCTTGGCGGGACCGATGGCTCTCACGGCCTCGGCAGACTTCAGCGCCTGCGAGGATGGCCCGCCCTCAATTCCTTCATCTTGTGTCGATACCGCCCACTCGCTCAACGGCTTCCCCTCATAAGCAGGCCCCTCGTCTGGCGATCGCGAACACCCAAACAACAACAAAAGCCCTATGAACCCGAACCATCGCGAAATCTGCGCAGCCTGCACGAGTCCTCCAAGGGACTGTGTCGAGAACAGAACAACATCATTCTTCTCCGAAATGCGCCGACGAACGCTCAACTGGAAGATTCGACTCACAGGCTGGAAGGTAGTGGGGTTGCTGAAGCGGGCAAGCGGGATTTGGCGGCAGTTGCGGGCGTGTGCCCTGTCGCCGCACTCCAAAGCGCCGCAGGCGCGGTTTCCTGAGTTCTCGAACGTGCTCTCACCAGACTTTGAGTTGGAGATTGCCGTGGCCGGGATTCTCGAACGGACCGGGAGTTGGGTTGGTTTTGTTGCGTCGCCGGCCGAAGTAATCGGTGTTGACCTGAATCGGTGTACCATCCGGTTGTTCATAGCCAAGATTCGGGATGGCCGCCTTGCCCAGCAGATCGGTGGTGACGAGTTTGCGCGTTCGTACGGCGCTCCAGCCCTTGTCGAGGTTGAGTTCGAGGTAAAAGCCGTCGGCTTGCTCGACGAGTTTGAGCCCCGGATCGAACTCCGGTTTGACGAGCGGCGCGGTTTCATGCTTGGAGGGCTTGGCGCCTTTTGCAAACACGTTGCCGTCCATCCACACCGGCAGTTTGGCATTGTCCAGTTTGCTCAAGTCATAGCGCTGAACAAACAGGTTGTTGTAGTAGCGATCGTCGCCGCACGGGTTGTCGTGCATTCCAGCCAACTCGGTAGAGTGCGCCTTGTGATACGGCGTGAGGCGGCCGTCGAAGGGAATCGCATTCAATCTTCCCGCCATCAGGTTGTGCACATAGGCGCCGCCTTGCGACACGGAGAGCACCGAGTTGGGCGAAAGGAAGATGTTGTTGTCCACGAGGAACGGCCCGTGGTTCACCTCGACGAACAAGTCCTCGGCGGCGTTGTCATGGAACAGGTTTCGCGAGACGCGCGTGCCCTGGGCCATCCAATCCAGCCACAGTCCCCGGCAGGTCCGATAGATGTGATTCCGCGTGATCTGGACATCAATAGCGGCGTGTAATTTGATGCCTGCCATCTCCGCGCCCGTGAACAGCCGCCGGACATGGATGTCGTGGATCGTGTTGCCGGTCACCGTGCTGAACGCCGCGCCCAGGCTGCCGACGATGCCCGTCTGTTCACAGTGCGAGATGGTGTTGTTGCGGACGAGGTGGTGGCCGATGTTTTCCTTGGTCCAGGCGATGGGATGAGCGTGGGCACGTTCGATCGTTTTGACGTAGCCCTCGGCGGTGTCCGCCGAAGTGTTGTCCCACTGGTCGCCATGTTTCCCGAGCGCGATGCCCGAGCAGACCGAGTGGCTGATCGTGTTGTTCTCGATGATC
>JANOHH010000502.1:0-5034 GCA_031406395.1 Verrucomicrobiota bacterium
CCAGCTTGAGCACTTTCGGCGTCACCAAAGTCTGCGCCCCGATTACCTTGATCATGGGCTTCAGTTTGGTGTGCGCGGATTCCTCGGCGATCGCGGTCACGACGCCCAGGACTTTGCGCGCCCCGAATGGCACTTGCACGCGGCTGCCCACGTCCACGCGCCCCGCGAGTTCGGGCGGGATGGCGTAGTCAAACTCCTTGCGAAGCGCGATTTCGAGGCTAACGCGGGCGATCATTTTGAGATTCGAGTGTTGGAGGTGGCAGGTCGAAGGTCAAGCGCCGCGCCCGGGCGTCGGCCTAATCTCGGGTGATGGCGCGCAATTCGGTTTCCAGTTGCTGGCGTAATTCCTCGCGCTCGAAGTCGGTCGCCGTGCGCGGGACACGCATCATCCGGCCCGTGGTGATTTCGCACCGCGCAAACGGGAGCGGAATCTGAAAGCGGTCCCAGGTCTTCAAACAGATTTTCCAGTTCAGATGGTATGCGACCGGCACAAGCGGCAGACCGGTCAGTTGGGCGGTGGAAATCACCCCTTCCGGCAGTGTATAGCGCGGACCCCGCGGGCCGTCCGGCGTGATTGCCAGATCGTGATCACGCTCACCCCACGCGACCAATTCGCGCAAGGCCTGCGCCGCGCGCCGGCTCGATGATCCGCGCACCGGCTGGACTCCAAAGAGTTCGATGATACTTGTGATCAGGGCGCCATCCCGGCTTGCGCTGGCAATTGAGGCGAGCTTCCGCGTTCGGTCGCGCCGCAACACGTAACGCTGGAAAATGATCAAAGCCAGCACCAACCGGTTGTGCCAGATGATGAAAACAAACCTTTCGGGCGGCAGCTTCGAGATGAAAACGGAGCCTTCGTCCACCCGGAAACGGATGGTAAAAGCCAGACAACGGATCGCCACGTAAATGAGCAGGGCGGCCAGGCGTTGGTGCCATTTTGGGGGATGCGGTGCCGTGGAGCGAGAGGGTTTGCCGCTTTCACGGTGATGCGATTTTGCCGGGTGAACTTCGGACTTGGAAATGGGTGCCGTCATCACGCGTTTTTCTTGAGTGATGCGCGCACCAGCTGTTCGACGGTCGCAGAAACCCCAAGCATCGTCTGGGCGGCGCGGACGGTGTCGTGCGCTTCGATTTGTTTGAAGCCCAGTGCCATGAGCGCCAGCACAGCGTCGTTGATCTTCTGGTCGGCAGCGGAAAGCGAACGCGCGGCGCTGGAAGCCTCCCAAGCGCCGGCGGCCCCCACTTTGTCCCGCAACTCGACGACAATGCGTTCGGCGGTCTTCTTGCCGACGCCGGAGATTTGGGAAAGCGATTTCACATCGCTGCTGGCCACGGCGCCGCGAAAGGCCACCGGGTTCATGCCGCTAAGAATATTCAGCGCCGTCTTCGGCCCAATCCCACTGACGTTGTTGATCAGAAGGCGAAAGAGATCCCGCTCCGCCGAACTGGCGAAGCCATACAGCACATGGGCGTCTTCGCGGATGACCAACTGGGTCAGCAACTTCACGTCCCCACCGGGTTGTGGTAGTTTGTCAAAAGACGACAGCGGGATGAGCGCTTCGTAGCCAACGCCATTCACGTCCACGACGACTTGCGTGGGCAGGGCTTCAACGAGTTTACCGTGGAGAAAGGTGATCATTTTCGCGTGACGGAAAACATCGAACACCCAACATCGAGCGCTCAAAAGGTTGACGTTGGCGCGGAGATTCGGGGTTGGGGGTTGGGGGTTGGATGTTGGGGGTTTCTGCTTTCATCGTTATCCGTTCAAATTCGCTTTGCGGAGGTCAGACCGTAGCGGCCTTGGGTATGGGCGTGGGCCAGGGCCAACGCCAGTGCGTCGGCGGCGTCGGCTGGCGGTAATTCGGGCAACTGCAAGAGACGTTGAACCATCTTGGCCACGGCGAGTTTTTGCGCCGCGCCGTAACCGACAATGGCCTGTTTCACTTTGCGCGGCGCGATTTCGTAAATTTCCAAACCCGCTTCGGCAATGGCCGCCAGGGCCGCTCCACGGGCTTCGCCCATGAGAATGGCGGTTTGCAGATTCTGCGCGAAGAACAACCCCTCGACGGCGCAGACCGTGGGTGAATATTTTCGCAGCACTTCGCGGATGGTTTTCGAAATATTGGCCAGACAACGCGAGTGCGGCCACGCGGCGGGGCAGTTTATCGTACCGTGGGCCAGGGTGCGGGGATGGGGTTTGGCCAGTTCAATCACGCCGTAGCCCGTGCCGCGCAACGAGGGGTCCACGCCGAGGATGATGGTATGGGTGCTGGCATTGCGGGCCGGCAGCGGCACGATGACCCGCGAAACGGCGCGCGGCTTGCGGCCGCTGACCCGCGCGGTCATCTGCTGGAACTGCTGAAGCGTAATGCCCACGAGTGTCACTGTGCCAACGAAGACCCGGTTGCAAAAGGAGAAACCGCTCTTCGCCGGAAAGCAATCCCAGCAACCGGCGTCAGCAGAAGGAAGACTGAATTACCTCTGGTGCCCGGCGTCAGAACGAAGGTAAGCGTGGTGGCGCGAGTAAGCTTCTAGACCGAAGTTCGGGGAGTGGGGTTTCCATCTGAGGGTCGGTCGGAGTTTTTTGTTGGCTGCGGTGAGGGTTTCTCGCCTAAGCTCCCGCCGTTCGAACATGAGTAACGATCCGATGATTGAAGTGGTCAAGCTGACCAAGCGCTACGCCAGTCACACGGCGCTGGAGGATATTTCCTTCACGGTCGGGCGCGGGGAAATCGTCGGTTTGCTCGGCGACAACGGCGCGGGCAAGAGCACGACCATGCGGATTCTTTCCGGCTTCCTGCCGGCGACGTCGGGGACGGCCCGCATTGCCGGACGGGATGTGTTTTACGATTCGCGCGAAGTTCGCCGCCGCATCGGGTTCATGCCAGAGAACAATCCATTGCACAACGAAATGCGCGTGCGCGAATACCTCAAGTTTCGCGCGCGGTTAAAAGGCCTGAGTTGGGCCCGGTCCCGGAACCGGGTGGATACGGTGTTGGCGCAGTGCAGCCTCACGGAAGTAAGCCAACGCATCATCGGGCAGTTGTCCAAAGGCTACAAGCAACGAGTCGGGCTGGCGGACGCCCTGGTGCACGAACCGGAGTTGATCATCCTGGACGAACCGACCATCGGTTTGGACCCGCATCAAATTCGCTCGGTGCGACAATTGATCAAGAGTCTTGCGGGTTCGCACACCGTCCTGATCTCGACCCACATTTTATCTGAGGCCGAGATGATGTGTAATCGCATGATGATCATGCTGGGTGGCCGCATCCTGGCCTCGGACACACCAGACAATCTGCAGCAACTCATGGCCAGCCGGGGGCAGGTGATCGCCGAGATCGCCGCGCCGGCGGCGGAACTCAGCGCGTGCTGGGCGGAGATGGGGAACGTGGAAACCTTCGATGTTTCGCCGACGGAAGGCTTTTTCCACCGGAGTGCGCTGACGCCCCGCGACGGTTGCGACCTGCGTCCGGAGATTTTCTTGCTGGCCCAAGAGCGGGGCTGGGTGATGCGTGAACTGACGCGCAGCCGAAACTCGCTCGAAGAC
This sequence comes from Verrucomicrobiota bacterium, assembly GCA_031406395.1. GTDB lineage: Bacteria > Verrucomicrobiota > Verrucomicrobiia > Limisphaerales > JADLHS01 > JADLHS01. The sequence goes on from JANOHH010000502.1 coordinate 3,551, forward strand.
ATTTACATGCAGGTAACGAAGCCCAAAGAGGAGGAAGAGGGATGAAGCCGATGCAAAATGCAAAATGCAAAATGCAAAATCGTATTGTGTTTGGCGTTGTCGATTCTTCGCCGGCTACGGGTTTCTTAGTTTTGCATTTTACGTTTTTCATTGAATTGGCTGGGAGGAACGGCTGATGCAAGTTTTCTTCACACTCACTCGGCGCGAGTTGGCCACGTATTTTGTGTCCCTGACCGGTTACGTGATCATCGCGGCTGCGACGTTGCTCGTGGGAACGAGTTTCGTGGTGCTGCTCCGGAACATGGGGAATGAGTCGTCCCCCATGCCCATCACGGAGATTTTTTATCTCACCCCGTTTTTTTGGATCATCCTCCTGTTGGCGACACCCGTGATCACGATGCGCCTGTTTGCGCTCGAAAAATATTCCGGCACCTATGAAACGTTGATGACCACGCCGGTAAGTGACGTTCAGGTGGTGAGCGCGAAGTTCACCGCGGCGTGGTTGTTCTACCTCGTCATGTGGCTGCCGATGCTCGCCTGTCTCTACGTCGTGCAATCTTACGCCCGGCAATCGGGCGCGCTTGAACCTGGCGCCGTCGGCGGGATGTACCTGGGCATTGCCCTGGTTGGCGCGTTGTTTTTGTCCCTCGGCTGTCTGGCTTCCGCCCTCACGAGCAGCCAGATGGTGGCCGCCATGGTATCCCTGACCTTGGGGGTGGGTTTGTTCACCCTCGCCTTTTTGCCCGAACGCATGGAAGCGTCTGCCCACTGGCAGGCGCAGTTGCTGGCCAGCTTTGCGCTGTTTCGTCAACTCCATGATTTTGCGCGCGGGGTGGTGGATTCACGGGCAGTGGTGTTTTTCCTGAGCCTGACGTTTTTCTTTCTGTTCCTGACCTTGCGGGCGGTGGAAAGCCGGCGCTGGAAATAACATGGCCACGGAACCCAAACCCAGCTTTTCCCGGCACCGCAAATGGCGCGTCGGTTTTGACGCCGTGGTGCGCACGGCGGTGGTGTTCGCTGTAGTGGTCATGGTGAACTACCTGGCCAACCGGTACTATCACCGCCAGTTTCTGAGCGAGCAAACCCGGATTCATTTGTCCCCGCGCACGGTCAGCGTAGTGAACGCGCTCACCAATCAGGTAAAGGTGACGCTGTATTACGACAAGGAAGATCGGCTTTACCCCGATGTGCTGGCCTTGCTCAACGAATATCGAAACCTCAATCCGCGCCTTCAAATCACCACCGTGGATTACCGGTGGGACGCCGCGGAAGCGCAGCGGGTGAAGAAGGATTACAAACACCCAGAAGCGGTCGATGCGAAGGAAAAGAGTGAGACCAAAAACGAAAAAAACTTTGTGATCTTCGACAGCGCCGGCCGCCAAAAAGTGGTGAACGGCAATGCGCTGGCCGACTTTCAACTGGAACAGACGGCTAATAGCAAGGATAGCAAGGGTCTCGAGTTCCAGCGCAAGCTCACCGCGTTT
>JANOHH010000512.1:0-2020 GCA_031406395.1 Verrucomicrobiota bacterium
GGTGGTATTTGCGGTGCTGATATGCGTGTTGTTGAAAGTTGTGACAAATCCCCGCCATCAATCACCCCATTGGTATTGGCGTCCAAAAATTTGTCCATGGTGACCGTTTCGCCGTTGATCAGACCGGTGATCGCCAGCGTAATCATCCCGGCGTATTGATTGCTGATTGCCGAAGGGGTGACGGACAGGGTGGCGGCCCACGCGGCACGACCGCCGAGCCATAACCCGAGCGGGATCAAAAGCAGGCGAGCAAAGAAGCGAGGGGGAAAAGTTCGTTTCATGGGTAACGGTGATTTGTGGGGTTGGGTATTGACGGGCGGAATGACGAATGGGGCTCTAGCTCCTGATGCCCCGGGGTTCAGGGAGAATTGCCTTTGCGGCAGGTTCATGTGCGGGGACTTTGCGCCGGTCCGGTTCCGACGTCAATGGAAGTTTGAGGTTATTCTTGCAACGATTCATCGAAACCATCCTTCGAGCCACCGAGGTCGAAAGGGGCCAACCCTCTACCGTTTTAGGTCGGGCGCAGATCGCGTGCGTTATGGAATTTTTAGGGCGCCGCTTGCGCGACGCCGCTCGCGGCAAAGGCCGGGACGATGTTTGGTATTGCGCAGATTTGCTCGGATGAGGATGTTTGTTGCACGCAGCCTGACCGCAGGTCAGCGCCCAACAAAATCGAATCAAACAACGCTATGCTAAACCATCGGGTCATCATTTATTCCCTTTTGGGATTGTCCATTTCACTGCTGCCACTGCGATCGGCCCAAGCAGCGGTCACCGACACGGCCATCGAGATTCCTTTCAAGAAATTCGTCCTGACCAATGGGCTGACGCTGATTGTGCACCAAGACCACAAGGCGCCGATTGTCGCGGTCAACCTCTGGTATCATGTCGGGTCCAAGAACGAAAAACCCGGCAAGACCGGCTTCGCGCACCTTTTCGAGCATCTCATGTTCACTGGCAGCGACCATTTCAAAGGGGGCGGCGATCAGCGCGCGTTTTTCGAGGCTATGGAGCGCATTGGGGCCACGGATTTGAACGGTACGACAAGCAATGATCGCACGGATTTCTTTGAGAACGTTCCGAAGAACGCCTTGGATGTCGCTTTGTGGATTGAGTCCGACCGGATGGGTCATTTGCTTGGGTCCATTGATCAAACCCGGCTCGATACGCAGCGGGGCGTGGTTCAAAACGAAAAGCGGCAGGGTGAGAATCAACCCTACGGCGTGACCGAAGAATTGATCGTCAAAGGCACCGCGCCCGTGGGCCATCCTTATTCCTGGTCGGTGATCGGCTCCATGGAGGACCTCGGCGCCGCTTCGCTCGCGGACGTGAAAGAGTGGTTCACCAACTACTACGGCGCTGCCAACACCGTGCTCGTTTTGGCCGGGGACATTGACGCCGACACCGCGCTCAAGCAGGTGGAGCAATATTTTGGCGAAATCCCCGCCGGACCGCCTGTGGCCCGTTACCAGACCTGGGTGCCGCAGATCGCCGGCACGCGCCGGGAGGTGGTGGCCGACCGGGTGCCTCACGCACGGCTCTACAAAGTCTGGAACATCCCGGCCTACGGCGAGGCGGACAACGTCTACCTGGATCTGGTGAGCGACGTAATGGCCGCGGGCAAATCGTCCCGCCTTTACAAGCGACTGGTTTATGATGAGCAGATTGCCACCGACGTTTCCGCTTCCGTCAGCCCGAATGAAATCAGCGGGCAATTCATGATCGTGGCCACCGCCCGGCCGGGCGTGGATTTGGCCCGGATCGAAAAAGCCATTGACGAAGAAATGGCGCGCTTCCGCGCGAAGGGCCCGACGACAGCGGAATTGCAACGGGCCACGGCGGGAAAGATCGCCGGCTTTGTGCGCGGCATCGAACGCATCGGCGGCTTTGGTGGCAAGTCGGACGTTCTCGCGATGAACGAGACCTATCGCGGCGACCCGGGATTCTATCAGACGCCGCTTAAATTCACCCGCGATGCCACCGTCAAAGGTCTTCAGAGCGCAGCGAAGCAATGGCTGAC
>JANOHH010000542.1:0-3172 GCA_031406395.1 Verrucomicrobiota bacterium
CACCAGGGCCTGCTGCGCGTACTCCGCCATCGCGTCGAGATTGGTTAGTTTGTCGGCCGTGAGCCTCGGCAGGGCGCGCACGGCCCAAACGCCGACGACCCCCACCCCGGCCAGCACTATGGTCAGCACCGCGAGCCGTCGTTTCCAATGGGCCAGCCCGCGATCCATCAGGGCCGTCAGCGCGAAGGAAGCACCGAGAAAATGCAGGTTCAACAGGGAAAGCAGCAGCCACCAACCCGCGAAGTGAATCACCATTTTGCCGCCGACGCCAAAGCGATTGGTGATGAACGCAAGCAACAACGTCGTAAAAAAAATGGCCGCCTGCGATCGCAGTAGTTTGAATTGAATCAATCCGCGCCGGGTGATCGGCGCCGGAAAGAGAAACGCCACCTCCGCCTCGGTGAAGACCAGCGCCGTTCGTTTGTGGGGCAGGACCCACGCCAGCAGCACGATCACAAACAGAACGAGCGCGCCGAGGGATTCGAAAAGCAGCGAGTCAAACGGGATTGCCTCGGCGGCGGCTGGACCACTGCGCACTCCCCCGCCCAGCATCCAGCGGAAAAAGTAAAAGTAGAAGTACAGTCCCCCGACGAGGGCGCCGGCGAGATATTTCGGTTGCTTGAGCCGCTTGAAGCGCATGAGCAGCCGGTTTTTCACGGAATGGAACTGGAGGTAGCACAGCGCGGAGATCATGGCCGGGTTGTGAAAAATGCGGTGTGAAACTGCATCGCCTTCCCCCTCACCCTGGCCCTCTCCCCCACCGAGGGGGAGAGGGAATAGCAATGTGCGCCGCTCGAAAATTTCAAATCCGCCAGTTTCGCCGACCGACTGACACCGATTCTCCCTCGCCCCTTCCGAAGGGGAGAGGGCCGGGGTGTGGGGAAATTCCTGACGCCCATGATTTCAGGTGTTCGGTGCTCCAGCCACAACCGGCGGCACAACGGGCGTGTCCCGGGTGGCGCGGAAGAAAACCTCCTCGAGGTTCGCGTCGCCGGCGTGCTCGGAAAACTTCTGCCGGATCTCGGCGAGCGTGCCGTAAATCACTTTCTGCCCACCCTTCAGAATCAGAAAATGCGAGCAGACTTCTTCGAGCAAATGCAGCAAATGCGAACTGATGATGATGGCCGCCCCATCGCGCGCCCGCTTGAGAATCGAATCCTTCATGCGCCGGATGCCGAGCGGGTCGAGGCCGGTGAGCGGTTAGTCGAAGTAAATCACCCGGGGCGAGTGCAGCAGACCGCAAGCGATGGCGAGCTTCTGCTTCATGCCGCGCGAAAGTTCGCCGGGGAGTTTGTCGCGCTTTTCGGCGATTTCCAGTTCTTCGAGCAATGGATTTGCGATCGGCTCCCAGTTCGCCACGTGATAAATCCGCGCCACGAAATTCAAGTGCTGCCAGACGGTGAGATAATCGAACAAGCGCGGTTCGTCGGTGAAAAAGGCGAGTTGCTGTTTGGCGGCGATGGGATCGAGGGCGAGATCATGGCCGCCGGCGCGAATCGTGCCGCGCGTGGGCGGAATGATGCCGGCGAGGCAGCGCAACGTGGTGGTCTTGCCCGCGCCGTTCGGTCCGACCAGACCCAGCACTTCGCCCGGCTGGACGGAAAACGAGAGTTCGTTCACCGCCACAAAATCGCCGTAAAGTTTGGTGAGGTTTTCGACTTGGATCATGCGCGTCCTGATATTGGGCTGCTAACGGTTACCACTCGCGGCAGACCCTACCAGCGGTTGGTGAAGCCGTAAAGCGCCGGTGCGCGTGACCGGGCCAAATCCTCCAGGCGGATTTGGTGGGACTGGAAGTGGCGGTCATTGGGGTAGAACGGTTCGCGCTGCGAGCCGTCGGGCCGCGTCCAGCGGCACGCCTGAGGCCCGCACGTTCCGCCCGCTCGGCGCGGGCGGAGTGCTCGCAGCGCGAGCACTCCTACCACTCAGGTTGACCGCCACTTCCAGTCACACCCAATTGGATTTGCGGGATTGACGAAGTTTCGGTTCACCCAAACAATTCAGGCAACTCAATTGATAATTGGCCAACTATAATTCCTCATGAAAAATACTCTGCGCTCGTTCGCTGCTTTGCTGACCGGTGCTTCCCTCTGGTTTGGTGCACTCTATGCCAGTGCCGCCGCCGATGGAATCGGTCTGGCCGGCTTGGGTAGCGGTGTGAATGTGACGTTTGACCAGCACGACATTCCGCACATCTACGCGAAGTCGTGGCCGGATGCCGCACGGGTGTTGGGCTATTTGCACGCCGGCGAACGCTTGTGGCAGATGGATCTCTTCCGTCGGCAGGGTTCCGGCACGGTGGCCGAAATCCTCGGCCCGGGCGCGCTCGAATCAGACATTCTCATACGGCAACTGGGTATCCGGCGCGGTTGTGAAGCCATCTGGAATTCCAACGAAGTGCCCGCCCAGTTGCGCGCAGAGTTGATCGCTTATGCCGATGGTGTCAATGCGCGCATCACCGAGCTGGGCGAAAAAGGATTGCCCGCGCCGTTTCAAAAGCTCGGATACCAACCCGCACCGTGGACGCCGGTGGACACGCTCGTCTTTTCCAAATACATGGGCTGGGATCAATCCGGCACGATGGATGATCTCTGGTTTGGCCTGATGGTCGAGAAACTCGGCGTCACCGCCGCCGAAGAACTTTGGCCCATCGATCGCCCGTACGAAGTGTCAGCCGTCAAAGTGCAAGTCGACCGTCGCAATTATGCCGCCGCGTCATCGCTCGCGCCCGTGCCCGGCGCCGCCCCGGCTTACGCGGCAGCCGTGCGCCGTTACGGCAAACTTCAGTGGCTGGGCCGCGGCGGGAGCTTCGGCAGCAACAACTGGGCGGTGGACGGCTCGAAGACCGCCTCCGGCAAGCCGATGCTGTGCAACGATCCGCACCTCGGTTTCAGCCTGCCGATGCTCTGGTACACCTGCCACATCTCGGTCAACGGTGAGAATCTCGTCGGCGTCACGTTTCCCGGCGGACCGGGCTTTGTCATCGGGCACAACGACGAACTCGGCTGGGGCTTCACCAACCTGCAGGCCGACGCGGTGGACATGTTTGTGGAAACGCTCAATTCCGCTGACGCCATGCAATACCGGCATCGCGGCGAATGGAAACAGATCAACCGGATCACCGAACAAGTCGCCGTGCGCGGGGAAACGCCGCACACCTTGAACATCGATT
>JANOHH010000552.1:0-10487 GCA_031406395.1 Verrucomicrobiota bacterium
TAATGGTTGCCATTGCCGATGCGCCCGATGTACATGCCCGTGCGCAGCCGGATATGCTCCAGCGAGCTCAGCGTCTTGATCTTGCTCTCGTCGTAATTGTGCTTGGTTTTTTCAGCCATAGAAATTTCGCGATGAGGAAGATGGGAGAATATACGACCGATGCAAATGGGAAAGTGTGTGACAGAATGTTCCGTTGCGCGGAAAAATCCGCATTACCCTTTGCAAAGCGCAGCGGGATTGGTGGTGCCAATACGGGTGGCTCCGGCCTCAATCAATGCCAGCACCGATTGTGGCTCGCGCAAATTACCGGCGGCTTTCACGATGAATTTGAGGCCGAGTGCTTCGCGCAAGGCTCTCACGTCGTCGGCGGATACTCGGGAGTCGGGCCAGAAATCTGTGCCGGTGGAAACCGCCTGCGCCCCGGAGTCGGAAATCAACGCACATGCGTTCGCAATTTCGGCCCGGGTCAACGCCCGCGTCTCCAGCACCGCGCACACGGGCCGTTCATCCACGGCTTCAATGACATCGCATAACTCGCGCAGCACGGCCTTGTGATTGCCGTTCTTGAGGTCGCCCAGATTCAACACCAATTCAATTTCCTGCGCGCCGAAATCCATGGCCACTTCCGCTTCGTATCGCTTCACGTCGCCGTCACTCGTGCCGAGCGGGAAACCGACAAGCGCAACAACCTGCACATTACTGTCTTCCAGGCCGTTGGTAGCTAGGGCCACGCGCGAACCGGTCACGCACACAGCACGGAATTTCCCTCCGCGAGCTCCGGCACAAAAGGCGGCAAATTCCTTTGCCGTGGCGGCCGGTTTCCAGAATGCGGCGTCGAGACGGGCGGCGAGTTCGGCCGGGGAAATAGCTTTCATAGAGAGGCGGCGGCAGGAAATTCACCACCGCCGCCGGAATGATAAGGCATTATTTCAAACCAACGAGATAACCAAAGCGCTCGCAGAATTTATCCGGAGTCAGCGAAACCGTGCCCGCGAGTTTGGCCAGTTGTGCCAGATCCTCGAAGTCGGATCTTTCGAGTCGGATCATATACGCCGTCGCGCATTCGTAGGTTTCGCCGTCCACGTTGACTTTGCGAACTGTGAAACGACCGGACTTTGGATCCAGCATCTTCTCGAACTGCAGTGGCACGAGCTTGCCGTCAATGAAGCTGATGATGGCACCGTACTTACCGGCATCGGGCGACAGGATGAATTTTACCGCACCATAACCAAGATCGCGCGTGTATTCGCCATCAAAGGGAATCGGGTCGGCGCAGCGCAACTCGTAACCCAGATCCTTGTCAATGAGGGTCAGCTTGAGGCCGAGCTGCTCGAGCCGGCTGGTGGTCAAGTCTTTCATCAGGCGACCGAACTCGATTTCGCCCAAACGCAGATGGCCGTGATCGTCGCGAATAACCTTGCCGTAACGATCGAGTTGCCCGCCGGGCACGGCGGTCACGAGGCCTTTTTCGCCCATGGATTCAATCAATCCTTCCGCCAGGACCGCCACGCCATAATTTGATCCGTCCGCGTAGCGCTTAATAATCGAACCGATGATGAGGTCGGCCACTTCTTCGGCGGTCACGGGTTTGCCGCGAAACTCCTCCGGAATAATCGTGATCGCTGCGGCGGCGGCCTTGCCGATGCCGAGCGCGAGGTGGCCCGCCGCCCGGCCCATGCTGATGATGATGTACCAGCGCGAGGTGGTGCGCGCATCTTCGGTCAGATTCCGCACAATAAAAACGCCGTTGTGCCGCGCGGTCTCGAAGCCGAACGTGGGCGTCGAACCCGGCAGCGGGAGGTCGTTGTCAATCGTCTTGGGCACATGCGCCACCCGGATCGCTCCGGCGGCTTTGCGGTAAACGCTGCTGGCGGAAAACGCCGTGTCATCGCCGCCGATGGTCACGAGTGCGGTCACCCCCAGCTTGTTCAGCGAGTCCAGCACGTTGTGCAGGCTCGTCTCCGATTTCGCCGGATTCGTGCGCGCCGTGCCAAGGATGGAGCCGCCGCGCAAGTGAATGGCTTTCACATCGCCAATCGTCAACTTCGTGTAATGCTGGGTGTCCCCTTGTGCGAGCCACTTAAAGCCGTCACGAAAGCCGATGACTTCAAATCCCTCGTTGATGCCCGCAATCGTGGCCGCGGCGATCACGCCGTTGATGCCTGGCGCCGGCCCGCCGCCAACCAGGACTCCCAATTTCCCTCGTTTCATTCCGTTATTCATAGTTTAAGTTCAGGTTTTCAATCATGCGTGCGCAGAACTTTCAAGAAGCGCTGGTTGCACCCGGCACGTAGTTTGATCAGAAATACGGGCGAAGGTCAAAAGAGACTTGCCCGACACAAAACTGCCCTGTTCCTTCAATCTCCAAATCGCGCTGCCCGCCAGGACTCGACAATTCCCCCCGCGCGAGTTCGCGGAACTCGATGGTGCGGCAGCGGCAATTCCGAATTTCAAAGGGCAAAACTGTAGAAAACTCTAGGTGATTAATGCCACAAGCAAGCTGCGCTAATAAAAATACAGAATGTTTGACACTGATGCAGAATAGTGATTAACTCTGGTCAGTTAGCACGCGTAATTTTGGTAGGTCGAAGTTGATCTTTGAAGTAAAACAATTTCCGGCGAGGTGACTAGGTACAAGCCCGCGTCGGATTTCTCCGGAAACCTACTGAGTACCAATTCGAAAATTCCCCGGGCCTCTCGGTCACCCCCTGACTGTTTGGCCCGGTTTTTTTGTACCCCGGCAAGTTACGACCGGCGCAAGAGTCGCCCGATCCGCGTAAAGCTCTCGGGCGAAAAACCCATGGCCCGTTTGAGTTGGTAGTCTCGCTCCAAAATGTTCGGATTGCGCTGACACCGGCGAAAGTCCCGCCACGAAACATGCCCGTGCAACCACGCGAAGTGGCCGTTCACCGGGACGGGGAAATCACTCCCGTGCACCATCCGCGAAGTCAGTGGATCTTGCAGGCATGCCGCCACATGCCACCCGCGGATCGGCACATTGAATGCGCTGGTGTCGCCATAAAGATTCGGGAAGCGCCGCGTCAGCTCGGCGAAAACGTGAAAATATTCGGGGTCGAACAAACCACTTTTCGTCCCGCTATGCGCCGCGATGACCGTGACTCCACATTCCAGCGGCAAGGTCAACGCCTGCGGGCTGGCGAATTCCGGTCGCACCACCGGCAGCGTATGTTCGCCACCAGTATGCGCGAGCAGCGGCAGCTTCAATTCCGCCATACGCTCCCAGAACTTCGTGAATCGCCGGTCGTTACAGTCGATGTTCTGGCAATTGGGCAGGCATTTCATCATCACCGCGCCCGCCGCGACACACCGGTCCAACTCCTCCAACGCATCGCCCCGGGCGGGATGAATCGAAACCGCCGGCAGAAACTCGGAGTGTTTGCGGGCCAGCGCCAGCACGTAATCGTTTGGAACATAAAACGAACCCACGCCAGCCAGCACCCGACCCTGCTCATCGTGAACGTCATCCTGGGCTAGAATCACCGCTGCCCCCAGCGATGAACCGCGTACCAGCTCCAGGAGCCGCTCTACATAAAGCCGGTCTAAATCACCCTTCATGGCACTTGCTGGCAAGCCGATGTGCCGGAGCATCAGGGCCGCCAGTGGACGATGCCAACCGCCCACCCGCAACCAGCAACCGGTCCCACCGGTACCGTTGCCGACGATGTGCACATGCATGTCGATTGGCTTCGTCAGATCGGGTTTGGGTTTCATTGGTCAGCTCCGGGCGGGCGCAGATTAAGTATTATCGGTAGCTCAGTGCAAAAATATTTTGTTTCTGATTGACCCACCCCCCGGTTCCATGGCGAGATAATGAACCCATTCCCGGGTTGGATTTAAAGATGGCCAGAGACTCAGTAAAAAACGGCAACGGTGCGACCCGCCAGAGCGGGACCACGTCCAAATACGACGCGCACAACAAGGTCCTCTCGCAGACGTATGGCGCGTTTGCCGATTTACGACGCGAGTTGTCCGATTCCAAGGATGCCGTCTCCGAGCGACAGGAGCTTTTGCGCAGCTTCGCCACCTGCCCTGACTCGCAACGTTCGTGGCTGCTGCTGGAAGACTATTTCGAAAAACTTTCCCTCTCGCGCAAAGATTTTCCCACCACGGACTGGTGGCCCCGCATGCTGGCCGCGAACCACAGCGCCCGCCTTGAAGAACTCGCCTTCCTGTTCCTTCGCGCCAAGCGATCGCTCCCGCCGGAACTCACGACCCATGCAAACATGGTCCGCTTTGCCCGCGCCGAGCAGGCGGAACACGAACAAAAGCTCGTTCAAGAGTTGGAGAACTGGCTGTTTCCTGCGCAACCACCCCATCTCGACACTCCGCGTGCCACCTTGCGGGTCATTTGCCAGCCACAACCGGACGAAGACCATCCGGCGCGGTTCCGGCTCGGGGTGCAGTTTCATCTGTTCCGCCCGCGCACCGGCGAGAAGGTGCGCACCCTGCGCGACTTGATTGACCTGGCCACGCGCGCCGCCCACGAGCAGGAGCTTTTCCCGCCGGCTGACTGGGAATTCATTGCCTGGCTCACCGAGACCCATCGGCAGCGGCAAGATGGCAATGACACCCTGCAACTGACCGACACCGAATTGCTCCACTGGCTCGCGCGCTGGGGCCACACACGCCGCCTTGAACCCGCCGCGGGCAACCAACCGCTGCAATTTCATGGCCACGTCGCAGCCCTTGATCCGCACCTCGAAAACGGGGACAAGGAACTTTCTTTCACGCATCGACTCACGCTGCCGAACGGTGAAAAGATTCCGCTCGCGGAGGTGAAGTTTTTCAATCAACAACCGCCCCTTGTCCTCGCGGGCAGCACGTTTTATCTCCTGCGCAATGCACCGCCGAACGCCGTCATTGCCCATTGGGCGGACAAGCCCGCCGTTCCGGTGCGCCGCCTGAGCCATCGGTTGCTAGTGCATCTCCGGCAAGCCGGGGCGAATCAGGGCGTGGATTGGGAACAACTCTGCGTGGTGCATCCGGCGGGGCCGCAACTCGTGTTCGAGTTACTGGAAGACACCGTTCGCCTTCGGCTGTTGGCCAAAAGTTTCCGCGACGGCAGCGTGTGGTTTTGGACCGGCCAGGACTGGCGACCCAACGAAACGAGAAAGCGGCCGACCGACAAGCCGGAGATTCTCGACGACCCCCGGCTCGAACCGGCCATGCAGTGGCTGCGCCAGCTTGATTGGTTCACGCCTGAGCCGGGCTTGTGGATCGGCGATGCGAATGAGAATTGCCTCGGCACGCTTGCGCACGCCTGGCAACAGCGGCCCGAAGGCGTGGAGTTTCTCGGCAACCCGGCTTTTCACCGTTTGTTCCTGACCCCACGCCGCCTGAAACCGAAATTGATCGTCAAAGGCAGTGGCATTGACTGGCTCGCCGTTTCTGCCGAGTGGGAAGCCGAGGGCCTGAAGTTAAACAAGTCCGACCTCGAACGGCTTGCCAGTGCAAGCGGTCGGTTCGTCAAACTCCCCAACTCCGGCTGGGTCGAACTCGACACCGAAGCCGTGCAACGGGCACATGAAGCGATGGCCGATCTCGGGGTGGACGGCCTCATCGCCGTGCCGCAAAAAGTCGGCCTGGAAAACGTCGCACACCTGAGCGAGGACGAGTTCGCACGTTTTTCCGACTCTCCCGAAGCCAAGGCGTTGCGGACGCGCGTTCGCGATTTCAAAGGTGTTCCCGCCATCCCGCTGCCGGCGAGTCTTCAGGCCGAGTTGCGACCTTATCAAAAGGACGGTTTCGATTTTCTGGTGCATCTCGTTCAGATCCGGCTCGGTGGTATCCTGGCGGACGACATGGGCCTGGGCAAAACCCTGCAGACGCTGACGTGGTTTGCGTGGCTCAAGGATCGCAACCGGAAAAACCCCAAACCCTCGCTCGTCATCTGCCCCGCTTCCGTATTGCACAACTGGCGACGGGAAGCCGAACGTTTTGTCCCCGACCTCAAAGTGCTGGTGCTGGAAAGCGGCGCGGCACGACACAATTTGCGCCGGCAGATTCCCGAATACGACGTCATCGTAACCAACTACGCGCTGCTGCGGCGCGATTTGGAGGAATTGAACAAATTCGCCTTTCGCGCGGTGATTCTCGATGAAGCGCAGTTCATCAAAAACCCGGGCGCGCAAGTCACGCAATCCGTCAAGCAGCTCAAGAGCGAACATCGCCTCGCGCTCACCGGCACACCGCTGGAAAACCGCCTCCTCGATCTCTGGAGCATCGTGGATTTCATCCAGCCCGGCTATCTCGGCACGCAGGAACACTTTCTGGAAACCTACGAACCGAAAGGCGGCGCCGACGTGGAGAACACGCAGCGCATTGCGCGCCGTCAGCTTTCCGCCAAGCTCCGTCCCTTGTTGCTGCGCCGCCTGAAGAAACACGTCGCCAAGGATTTGCCTGACCGGATCGAGCAACGGCGCGATTGTCCGCTGGGCGAAGAGCAACGCAAACTTTACCTCGCCGAACTCCGCCGCAGCCGCGACCAGATCATGCAGGCAGTCGCAGAGCAAGGGCTCAACAAAAGCAAGATGCACGTGCTCGCCGCGCTCACGCGCTTGCGCCAGGTATGTTGCCATCCGAAACTCGTTGGCAGTGATTCGCCCAGCGGCAAGACGGAGACCCTATTCGAATTGCTGGACGCGCTCGTCGCCGAAGGGCAGAAAGTTTTGGTCTTCAGCCAGTTTGTCCAGATGCTGCACCTGATCGAGAAGGAGTGTCACGCGCGCAATATTAACACGCACCTGCTGACCGGCCAGACCAAGGACCGACAGGAAGCCGTCAACGCCTTCCAGGCGGACACCAAACCGTGCGTGTTCCTCTTAAGCCTGCGCGCGGCGGGCACAGGCTTGAATCTTACCAACGCCAGCTACGTGGTGCTGTATGATCCGTGGTGGAATCCGGCGGTGGAGGCGCAGGCCATTGACCGCTCCCATCGCATTGGTCAGACGCAAACCGTCAATGCCTACCGGCTCATCGCGCCCGGCACCGTCGAAGAAAAAATCTGGGAGCTGCAACAGAGCAAGGCGCAGACGATCGCCGATGTGCTGGGCGAAGAAGGCTTCGCGCGCAGCCTCTCGAAGGCGGACTTGGAATACTTGTTCGCGGAGGAGTAGGTTTTTCCACCGGACCGCTTCAAGTCCAGCTTGAAAAGTGCAACCCTCAGCGAGCGACCGCCTTCGCCTTCGGCTCATGGTAAGGCTTCTGAGTGCGATAGAGCCCCAAGAATTCTTCGTTGCGCTGGGCGAGGTCGGCTTGACCGGCCGCTGTGGCCAAGTCGCGCGCCCGTTCACCCGTTTTGACCGCGTCCGCAAAACGTCCCGCCTCGGCGTAGGCTGCAGCCAGGGTGCCGACCGCCGTTGGCAGAGTGTCGTTTGACAACGCACACGCCTTTTCCCCAAGACTCACCGCGCGATGACCGTCACGAATTTCATCCTCGCCACTGGTGGCGAGGAGCCAGGCCAGATTATTCAACCCTTCGATCGAATCCGGATCCAAACGCAGGGCTTCTTCATATTGAACCACCGCCGCCCGGATTTGGTTCAGGGATTGAAGCACGGCGGCCAGGTTCAGGTGGGAGGGAACGTCCGCCGGTTTGGCCGCAAGCGCAGCGCGATAGTGCGTGGCCGCTTCCGTCCACCGTTCCTGTTTCCGGAACACCTGGCCCAGGTTGTAATGCGCCTTCTGATACGCGGGGTCGATGGCAATTGCCGCCCGATACTGGCCGATCGCTGGCTCGATCTCTCCGCCCTTTTCCAATCCTACCCCGACAGCAAAATGGGCCGACGGGTTTGCGGACGTCACCTCCAAAGTCCGCTGAAACAACCGGACGGTGTCTTGCCAATAGTTGACCTGTTGGCGCGTGGCCACCGCACCGGTGACCAGCAGCAGGCCCGCAAGCCCCCAAAGCAACGGACGTCGCCCGAGCCAGCGCATTGAGAAATCAGCGATCCCCCAAACGACGCTGATCATTGGCCCGATCAAGGGAAGGTAGGTGTAACGATCCGCCATCGCCTGTTCGCCAACCTGAACCAGCCCAATGACCGGCAACATGGTCCCCAGGTACCAAAACCAGCCCACCGCCAGATATGGCCGGCTCCGCAGCAAGCGGAGGCATCCCGTGGAAACAGCCAACAAACCAACGGCGGCGAGCCAAATCTGCCAACCGGCCCAGCGTTCCGCCGTCGCGTAATATACGGCGGGGTGAGGATAGATGACCGCGAGTTTGGCCGGCCAGACGGTGTTCCCCAGATACCGGACATAACTCATCGCGGCATTGGCCAGACGTTCCTCCATCCCGATCTTGCCAATGCCCGACACAGCGCCCGCGTTTTTTTGAACCTGCAAAGTGATCACACAGAAAACAATCGCCAGCGCGAAGAACGGCAGTTTTTCCAGCAACAGTCGTTTCAATGTCGAGAGTCGAGAGTCGAGAGTCGAGAGCCCAATCCGCCGGAGTGGCCAGACATCCAGCAACAGCATGACAAACGGCCATGTCACGAGCATCGCCTTGCTCATCAACCCCAGCGCGAAGAACGCGAGCGCAGCTCCGTACCAGACTTTCCCGTCAATTTGTAATTTTTCATTTTTAATTTTGAATTGCGCGAAGCGCGCATACGCGATGAGCGCCAGCAACCCGAAGAACGCGCACAGGACATCTTTGCGCTCAGAAATCCAGGCGACGGACTCAACCCGCAACGGGTGCAAGGCAAAGAGGGCCGCCACCGCCGCGCTGCGCCACACCGCACCCGTCATTTGGGTGAGCAGGAGGAACAGCAAAACGGCATTCAAGACGTGGAGCGCCACGTTCGCCAAATGATGCATGCCCGGGTTCACGCCAAACAATTCACAATCCAGCATGTGAGAAAGCGTGGTGACCGGATGCCAGTTCCCGACCACGGGATGGGTCAACGCGTAGCGAAACCCGTGCGTGGTCAGGCCGGCCTTGACCTCCTCGTTCTCGGTGATGAACTGCGGATCGTCGTAATAGATGAAGTCGTGCTGCCGCACCGGCCAATACACGGCGGCGGTCACCACAGAGAGCAGCAAACAAATTACCAGCTTGCGACGCACCCGCTAAGCTTCAGTTTGAAGCGCCCAAAAAGACAATGATAAAAGAACACGGCGGCGCGCTGCCTTCGACGGAGCGCGTGAACAGCGGAGAGATCGTTAAAAAGCCCGAAGTCTCCACGCCAACGGATCCGCTGCGGGCGAGGGACCACCCGCGTTCCGCGGACACCAACGCGGCAGTCGTTGGATATTTTCCTACATTGAACGCTAGTTCGGCTTCGACGAAGGTGTTCCCAGATGGACCGATCCGTGAACAAACTTTTCCTGACACGCCTCGGGGTCATCGCCCTTGGCTTGGTCATGGGCGGGACACTCCTTTATCTCGGCGCGAAAAGTTACACCGGCCGACCGGCAATCAAAACTTTGTGTCTGCAAGCATACGCAGGTGATACTAACGCTATACAATCGTTGCAAGCGTTGGGCAGCCATGCCGTGCCCGTCCTGATCGAGTTGACGCAGTATCGCGTTCCCGCATGGCGAAAGCGGCTCCCCGCCCGGGTGCCGAAACTGCCGCCTGCCTTGCGCCAAAGGATGGTGAGCTGGTTGACCCCGTCGAGTGACATCACCCTCCGGGAAGCGGCGACACGGGCGCTGGGGATCCTCGGCCCGGACGCCCGGGACGCCGTGCCTGTGCTGATCGGTGAGTTGCACGACCCGGAAGGCAACATCGGCCGGGAGGCGGCCCGGGCGCTGGCGAACATCGGCCAAGGATCGGTGCCCGCGCTCATCACGGTTTTTCAGGACGAAACCAATTCCGCTCGCGGGCTGGCCATTTACGCGCTGGGGCAGATGGGGCCGGAGGCGGTCGCCGCCATTCCGGCGCTGATGCCGGTAATGACCCATCCCAATGAACAGCTTCGCGGCGCGACCGCCTACACCCTGACCCGGCTCGGCCCCGAGGCGGTGCTGGCGCTGATTGACGTGTTGGCGCACGGAGACCCCGAGGGCAGCGCAGCGGCCGCCAAGGTGTTGCAGCAACTCATCTCCTCACCCGAGTCGCCGATTCTCACGGTCAGGAAACTGGCGACCGACGAAAACCCGGTCGCCCGCCGGCGCGCCATGCAAGCGCTCGGCGATCTGCAACCCGCTTCCTCGCTGGCAATCAAGACCTTGGTGGCCTCGCTCGACGATCCGGTGTTGGAAGTGCGCCTGGCGGCCATCCAAGCTTTGGGGAATATCGGCGCGAAAGCGGTGATGGCCTTGCCGGAGTTGAACCGGCTGGCCGAGGACAAGGAACAATCCGTGCAGGCGGCGACCAGGCAGGCGGTTGAGAGAATCGAGACCGCCAACGCGGCGAAGGCCGTTTCGCTGCCGCAAAAGTCGAACTAACGCCGACGGAAAAGCCACAGGGCCGCCGTGCCAAGGCCAGCAAACGCAAACAAGGACGGCTCGGGAAC
>JANOHH010000642.1:0-4900 GCA_031406395.1 Verrucomicrobiota bacterium
CCTTGCCATCGCGCTGCCCGGTTTTCTCGCGGCGGCGGCTCAATCTCCGGTCAACCCATGGGAAAACGCTGCCGGCCTTCGCCGGGTGAAGCTGGCGCCCTTGGGCGAACAGAAAGACGGGTTCACCCCCTTGGCCGGGGAGCGGACCGGCATCAACTTTACCAACGGACTCCCCGAGTCCCGTGCGCTCGCCAGCCAGATTCTGCCGAGTGGCTCCGGCGTCGCCGCCGGCGATGTGGATGGGGACGGGCGTTGCGACCTGTATTTTTGTGGATTGAAGACGGGCAATCGTTTGTACCGGAACCTTGGAGATTGGCGATTCGAGGATATTACCGAACAAGCGGGAGTGGGTTGCCCGACCCTGGACGCAACCGGCACAGTGCTGGCGGACCTTGACGGCGACGGCGATTTGGATCTGGTAGTCAATTCGGTGGGCGGTGGCACGCATCTCTTCCTGAATGATGGGAGGGCGCACTTCACGGAATTGAAGCCCGATCTGAACCAAGGTTTGGGTGGGATGTCGTTGGGGCTGGCGGATTATGATGGCGATGGGCTGCTGGACCTCTACCTTGCAAATTATCGGGCCAACACGATTGCGGATCAGCCGGAGTTGAAGTTCAACCTGCGAACCGTGGAGGACCAGCTCGTCGTGGCTGGGATCAATGGTCGGCCGCTGACGGATCCGGAATGGACCAACCGCTTTCGCTTCCACATCAGCGGGCAGGGGGACGGCAAGGCCAGGTTCTCCCATGAGGAACTCGGGGAGGCCGACGCGCTCTATCGCAACCTGGGTGGCGGTCGGTTCGAACGGGTGGCCTGGACGGGTGGCGTCTTTCTTGACGAGGACGGAAAGCCGCTGACCAGCGCGCCGTTGGACTGGGGGCTCAGCGTGATGTTCCGCGACTTGAACGGCGATGGGAAGACGGATTTGTATGTGTGCAACGACTTCAATAGCCCCGACCGTATCTGGCTCCATGACGGTCAGGGTCATTTTCGAGCCGCGCCCAAGCTGGCGTTCCGCCAAACCTCCCTATCTTCCATGGCCGTTGATGTTGCGGATCTAAACCGCGACGGTTTCGATGATTTGTTTGTTGGTGATATGCTCAGCCGCGAGCATCGGCGGCGACTGGTTCAGCGCACGAACCTGCGACCTGAAGCGCTCCCGCTGGGAGCGATCGATAACCGGCCGCAATCCTCGCGCAACATGGTATATCTCAATCGCGGTGATGGCACCTATGCCGAAATCGCCCAGTATTGCGGACTGGAAGCCTCGGAATGGTCCTGGACGCCCCTCTTTCTGGACGTGGACCTGGACGGGTACGAGGACCTGCTGATCGCCAATGGTTTTGTGCGCGACAACATGAACGTGGATGCCATGGAGGCGGTGTGCCGGGCTGGAGTTGCCTTGCGAGGCTCCGCTGATGCGACCATCCAAACGCGCCGCCTCTTCCCGCGGTTGGCCACCCCCAACCTGGCCTTCCGCAATCTGGGCGGGCTTAAGTTTACGGAAACCAGCCACGCGTGGGGCTTCGATACGCCGGTCATCTCGCAGGGCATGTGTCTGGCGGACCTGGACAACGACGGCGACCTGGACGTGATCGTGAACAACTTCGACAGCGCGGCCGGCCTTTATCGGAACAACAGTGCGAAGCCGCGCGTTGCGGTCTCACTCAAGGGAAATTCGCCCAACACCCACGGCATTGGCGCCCGGGTCCGGGTATATGACGGCCCGGTCCCGGTCCAGAGTCAGGAGATCATCAGTGGTGGACGTTATCTTTCCTGCGATCAGGCAATGCGCGTTTTCGCTGCGGGTTCGCTAACGAACGTCCTGCGAATCGAAGTGGATTGGCCCGGCGGTCGGCGGAGCATCGTCAAAAATGTTTCGCCGAACTACCGCTACGAGATTGATGAAGCCGCCGCCGGGCCGGCGTCCGCACCCGTCGTGGTGGTGCTACGGCCTTGGTTCGAGGACGTGAGCCCGTTGCTTTCGCATCAGCATCACGAGGAGGCCTTTGATGATTTTGTCCGGCAACCAACGCTTCCCAAAAAACTCAGCCAGCTGGGGCCGGGGGTTTGCTGGAGTGACCTTAACGGCGACGGTTGGGATGATCTCGCCATAACCGGCGGCAAAGGCGGTACCTTGGCGGTGTTCATGAACAACGGCAAAGGCGACCTCGTCCCGGGTCGGGATCAGCCCGCAAATCGCGACCAGACGACCGTGCTCGCTTGGGCGCGTGGCACCAATCCGCCGGTGCTGTTGGCGGGGGCGGCAAACTATGAAGGGGAGCCAACTGCCGGGGCTAGTGTGCTGGCGTACGCGCCTGGCTCGGGCAAGGTGGTTGACGCGGTGCCGGGGGCCGAAGCCAGCGTCGGGGCACTGGCGATGGCGGACCTGGACGGGGACGGCACTTTGGATTTGTTTGTCGGCGGTCGAGTGCAGGGGGGCAAGTACCCGGAATCCGTCAGCTCCCGGATCTACCGCGGTCAGGGCGAAAGCCTGGCACGCGATGAAGCCAACACGAAACTGCTCGCGAATATCGGCCTGGTCAGTGGCGCGGTTTGGAGCGACTTGGACGGCGATGGATTTCCGGAGTTAATTCTGGCCTGCGAATGGGGACCGATCCGCGTCTTCAAGAATCAGGCGGGCCAACTGAAAGAAATGACGGCCGGCTTGGGCCTGGACCAATATACCGGTTGGTGGAATGGCGTGACCACTGGGGATCTCGACGGCGACGGCCGGCTCGACATCATCGCTGGCAACTGGGGCGAAAACTCGAAGTGCCAGAGCCACCGGGCGGCGCCGCTCCGGCTTTATTTTTCTGACTTTAATGACGAAGGTTTCCTGGGTCTGGTGGAGGCGTACTTGGAGCCGGCAAAGGGTAAATACGTTCCCGAGCGCCGGCTCGATGTGGTGGCCCCGGCGATGCCTTTTCTGCGCGGCCAATTTAGTTCTCACCAAGCCTATGCCGACGCCACGGTGGATCAAATCCTTGGCGATCGTAACTCCAAAACGCCGTACCGGGAAGCGAACTGGCTGGAATCAACCGTCTTCTTCAATCGCGGCGACCGATTTGAGGCGCGCGTGATGCCGCCGGAGGCTCAGTTCGCTCCGGCCTTTGCGGTGGTGGTGGCGGACTACGATGGCGATGGTCGCGAGGACGTGTTCCTGAGCCAGAATTTCTTCGATGGAGAACCGGAGACCTCCCGATCCGATGCCGGGCGCGGGCTCTGGCTCCAGGGCGATGGCCAGGGCGGGTTGCGCGCGGTGCCGGGCAGGGAAAGCGGCGTCATGATTTATGGGGAGCAACGGGGCGCGGCGGTAGCGGATTTCAATGGGGATGGCCGCGTGGATCTGGTCGTGGCCCAGAACGCGGCGGCGACCCGGCTGTTCAAAAACGTCCGCGGCCAGCCGGGCTTGCGGGTACGGCTCCAAGGCCCGCCCGGCAATCCTTGGGGCATCGGGGCCCAACTGCGAGTGAAGCGGGGTGGCCACCTGGGTCCGGTGCGCGAAGTTCATGGCGGGAGCGGCTACTGGTCGCAGGATAGTCCGGTTCAAGTCCTGGGAAACGTTCCGCTAGCGAACCAGTTGTGGGTCCGGTGGCCGGGTGGCAAGAGCTTTACCGTCGATGTGCCGGCCAAGTCGGCCGAGATTCAGGTCGGCTACGATGGCGTCGTCACGCAACTTAAGGAAACCGTTCGATGAATCGAGCATCGGCCTTCGCGTTCCCCGGTTCGTTACGCCGCAGCGTTTTTCATGTTCCCTTTGGTTGCCTGCTTTTGACCGTGCTGTGTTCCACGGCGGGTGCGGCCGAGGGCGACTGGATTAGCGGCCCCGGTTTTCGCTCCCGACCGGTATCGGTTCCCAAATCCGGCCAGGCTGGCTTCACGCTGCTGCCGGCCGCGGCCACGGGCATTCGTTTCACCAACCTCCTCTCAGACGCCCAGACGGCCGAGAATCAATTGCGCCTGAATGGCTCCGGGGTTGCCTGTGGCGATGTGGATGGGGATGGCGCGTGTGATGTCTATTTTTGCGGTCTCGAAAATGGCAACCGGCTCTATCGCAATCTGGGCGGTTGGAAGTTTGAGGATATCACGGAATCGGCCGGGGTGGCCTGCGCGGACCAATACTCAACGGGAGCGGTTTTTGCGGACGTGGATGGGGATGGCCACCTGGATCTGTTGGTCAACGGCCTGGGCACCGGGACGCGGCTGTTGCCGAATGATGGCAAAGGCCGATTCCGGGAAGGGGCAAACCACGGTCTCGTTCGAAAATTCGGCGCGACGACGTTGGCCCTGGCCGATGTCAATGGCGACGGTTATCTGGATTTGTATGTTGCCAATTACCGAACCACGACGATTCGAACGACCGGCCTTCCGTTGCTGAAGCTGGGTGACAAGATTTCGTTGCGGCCGGAAGACCGCGAGGATTATGAACTGACGGCCCAGGGGCTGATCGTCGAGCATGGCGAACCTCATTTCCTATACCTGAATGATGGAAAAGGGAACTTCCAAGCGGTCGCTTGGACCAATGGGGTGTTTCTCGATGAAGAAGGGCGACCGCTGAGCAAAGCGCCAAAGGATTGGGGACTGGCGGCGGCGTTTCGCGATCTCAATGGTGACCGGGCGCCCGACCTCTACGTTTGCAATGACTTCATGTCCCCCGATCGCGTGTGGTTGAATGACGGTCACGGTCGTTTTCGGGCAATTCCCCGCTTGGCGCTGCGAAACACCAGCACGTTTTCGATGGCCGTTGATTTTGCCGATCTCAATCGCGATGGCTTCGACGAGATATTCCTGGCAGATATGTTGGATGTGAAACATCAAATGCGCATGGTCCAGTTCCAGACGATGGAACCGTCTGCGATAGGAATGGCCGGGGTTTTGGACCGGCCGCAAATCA
>JANOHH010000743.1:0-1373 GCA_031406395.1 Verrucomicrobiota bacterium
GCGTGAACCCGCCGGCGAACGGTCTCCGCGTGCATCGAGGGCCGTCTCCGATCGATCGTTGGCGAGGGCCAGCAAGCGGCGCGCGGCCTGCCGGGCCCCGTCAAAGCTCAATTGCTTTTGCGCCCGGGCCAGCAATTCCTGGCGCGACTGCTTCAAGGCGTGGCCGATTTCGGCGCGGAGGTTCGTCACGTTCAGTTGGTCCGGGCGGATGGCGCGCAGCAAGCCAAGGTTCTCGAACGCTTGCGCCCGAATGAGCTGCTCGGTGCGCGGCACGATGCGCGGCACGCACACCGTGGGTAGCCCCTTGGACACCGCCTCGCAAAGCGTGTTATAGCCGCCCATGCAAACGAGGGCATCCACCGACCAGAACAGCGCCGAGAGATGGGGGATAAATTTGCGGACGATGACATTGTTCTCGTCGGCCAGGCGTTTGATGGCGGCGGCTTCGGGTTCGGGCGTCATCGGGCCGCTGATCACCACCCCCTGCCAGGGCGCCCCGGCCGCAGCGCGGATGAAAGACTCCAAAACCGCAAACCCATCTTCACCGCCGCCCGTCGTCGCGAGCACAACCGGCCGGACGCGATCCTCGCGCGCGGGGAACGGGAGTTTAACATCGGCCAGATCGGCGGGCGTCTCCTCGTTTTCCACATAACCGCAAAAGCGCGTTCGCTCCGCCAGGCTCGGCGGAAAGTCATAGGCCGTGGTTGAGTCGAAAAGGGAACGCTGACCGTAGATGAACACCTCGTCGTAATACGCGGCGATGCGATGCTGCATACGCATCGGCCGCCATTCGTCCAAAACGTATTCGGGTTCGTCGAGAATATCGCGCAAGCCGAGCGCGGCGCGACCACCTTGATTGCGGAGCTCTTCGAGGCCGGCGCGGAATTCACCACTGGCGCCAAACGGATGTTTGTCCACCAGCACCACCGACGGGAAAAAGGCTTTGACGGCGGTGGTCAGCAATTCGGCGCGCAGTTCCCGAATCTCCGGGACGGGCAGGTTCAAGTGGCGTGCGCAGTATTCGCCGTTGGCGATCTTGCGCAGACCGGGGAGCTTGAGAATGTCCACCTGGGACGGCACGCCCAGCCGGGCCACGTAATCCGCGCCGGTCGCCAGCAACACCGACGCCTGGGGCGCGAGCTCGGTGAGCGCGGTGGCGATGGCGAGATTGCGGCGCGTGTGACCCAGCCCCAGTCCGTCGTGCGAGTAAAATAAAAATCTCATTGCCTTAAATCTTGTTGGCCTTGTGGCATTGACTGCATTTGATCCGCCCTTTAGCCGCAGTTGTGCCAACCCAGTTTTGCAGGGGTTTTCGACCGATTTCATCCGCCTTTGTTCCGATCACAATGGCACTTTGCCGAAGCGCTGTTCCG
>JANOHH010000745.1:0-1737 GCA_031406395.1 Verrucomicrobiota bacterium
GGATTTGAGCTCGCGAACGGGCCGTTCTGGGAAGCCCGGCTGGTCACGAGGTCGCCGCCGGCGGAAATGTTGGGCATGAACTGGGAGCGGGCAACCTGCAACGCCGCTTGGGCCTGCAGCACCCGCGCCGCGATGATCTTGATGTCCCAGTTATTCGTGAGCGCGTCGCCGATGTAGGCCGTCAGTTGCGGATCCTGAAACACCGCCCACCAGCCCAGGTCGGCGAAGGAATTCGTCCCGGCCGGAGTGTTGGTGTCCGAGGCGGCGGTTCGGTATTCGGCCGGTGGGTACAACGCGGGGCGTTTATAGTCGGGTCCGACGGCGCAACCGGCAATCAAGACGAGTATTACCAAAGACAAAACGGACACCAAAGCCGTCGCGCTGGAAATCCAAAGTTCGAAGCGAGACATCAGATGGGTCAGCGACGTGCGCCAAGGGAAGCCCCAACGGGGCTTGGTCACACAGCCCAGGGTTGCTGCAACGCGGCTACCCTGGGGAGGACGGCGAGAACCGACATAACCCCGACGGGGTTGTGTCGATTGCGCAACGAAACCGGTGGTTCGGCCACCGGTAGGTAATTCAATCCCAGACATAGCGTTCATCAAATTCGAGGTTGTGTTTATGCAACAAGGCGCGCCGTTCATCTTGAAAGCTCACTTTGGCATGGTGACCTTCTTGTTCCCGGATATATTCTGCCACTGTTTCGAGATTCGACTGGCTCACCGAGAAATTTGCGTAGCCGCCCTGCCACTCGAACTCGGCGAAATCGGGTCCGCGCTCTTTCAGCCAAAGATTGGAGACACGTTTCAATTCTTTGACCCAATCGGCTTGCGTGATCGTACGGCCGAGCCGCGCGAGGACGTGGACGTGGTCTTCGATGCCACCGACCTGAATCGGCGAACATTCGAGGGTCTTAGATATTCCGCCGAGGTAGGCGTGGAGCTCGGAGTGCGTGGTAGAGTTGCGCAGGAACGCATGGCGGTTCTTGGTCAAAAAAACCAAGTGGACGTAAACGGCGGAGAGGGATTGTGACATGGCGGTTTACCAATGGGCACAACCCCGTTGGGGTTGTGTCGTTTGCTCTCCGATTACCCAGGGTAGCCGCGATGCGGCAACCCTGGGCTCTATTCTGAAACCCCGTTGGGGTTCTGTTGTGATATTCCCGTTGGAGTTTCGGAGGTTCATCAGTGCGTTTCTCCTTTCTCCGCGATCGGGGCAGTGGCTGGGATCGGCACTTTCTTCCCGCCGCGCTCCGCGATCTTTTGCACGAATACGTAGCAGACCGGGATGATGAACAAGCCGATGGCTGTGGCGATGGTCATGCCATAAACCACGCCCGTCCCCAGGGTGCTGCGCGACGCCGCCCCAGAGCCGCTAGCCAGCATCAGCGGCACGCAGCCCAAGATGAACGCAAAAGAGGTCATCAGAATCGGACGCAGGCGTAGTTTAGATCCTTGGACGGCTGCCTCGAGAATTTCGACCCCTTCCTCGCGTTTCATTTTGGCGAATTCGACGATAAGAATGGCGTTCTTGCAGGCAAGGCCGATAAGGACGATAAGGCCGATCTGCGTGAAGATATTGTTGTCGCCCCCCGTGAGGAAGACGCCAAGGATGCCGAACAAAATCACAATCGGCACGATCATGATGACGACCAGCGGCAGCGTCAGGCTTTCATACTGCGCGGCCAGCACGAGAAAGACGAGCAGCACGCAGAGCGGGAAGATATAGACGGCCGTG
>JANOHH010001195.1:0-3085 GCA_031406395.1 Verrucomicrobiota bacterium
CTGACCTATGAAGCCAACGACAGTTGGGCCAGCGATGGGGCCATTGTCACCCCCGACGATATTCTAATGAAAGGCACGCTCAAGTTGGCGACCGTCAACTACAACGTTGACGCGTTGACTCTAACGATTACGAACCTGCCAGCGGGCACATTCGATGTCCTTGTGTATTTCTCCAACGACGGTACGGGCTCCAAGGCAAATGTTGAGGTTGGCGGACCTACCAAATACTATCTGGATCTAGAAAACGTGTTTTCAGGCAGTTTTATCCGGGCCACTGCCACCACCGCTGGAACGTCTGTCACAGCTAACTATGCACAATTTGATGCGGTACCGTCCGTCGGTGGAAACATCATCATCAAGGCCTACCAAACCGCCGCCGGTAACAGTTCGATTGGCATCAACGCCGTGCAGCTGGTCCAAGTTTCCGGAACGCCTTGGGTCAACACCGCAGCTTGCTCAATCACCACGAATCCGGCGCCGGCGACCGTAGCGACCGGTAGCCAAGCTACGTTTACGGTGAGTGCAAGCGCAACGGCACCTTTCAAAATTCAATGGCAGAAGAACACGGTGGACATCCCTGGCGCTACCGGTGCGACCTACACCACCCCGCCCACCGTGGTGGGCGATAATGGCGCTAATTTCCGGGCCATCGTTTACAACAATGTCAATACCAATACCAGTCCGAATGCGCTGCTGACCTTGGTTCCGCCCGTGCAAACCTTGGGCTTCATGAAGGTGGAGCGCTGGGAGGGCATCGGCAATACAACTGGCGAAATCGGGTTGGAAGAATTGATCACCGCCATAAACGCTGGTCCGGCGACGGCTTCCTATTTCGTTCCAGGCGCAAGCGTGCCGCAGGCCAATCTCGACGGTTTCGGGTCGAAGATGTCCGGTTGGTTTATCCCGCCCGTATCGGGCAATTACACTTTCTACCTCCGCAGCGATGAAAGCTCAGCCCTTTATTTCAACCCGGTAAATGCTGGGTCGGGCGCCAATGCACTGCCGCCAGTGACGACGTCGTATGATGCAATTCAGCCGACGGCCAACCAACCTTTTGGAAACATCGGTTCCACCGCCGGATACGATCTCGTGGCCGGCAGGCTCTACGGCTTGGTCGCCATCTACAAGGAAGGCACGGGCGGGGACTTTTTGCAGGTCGCTGCCGCACTAACCGACAGCCCAATCCCGCCAGCCGACTTGAAGCCTATCTCGCCCCTGTCGGTTACGACCTTGGCCTCGCCCTTGGGACAGACTGCCGCCCTCACCACCCAACCCGTGTCCCAGACCGTTCAGGAAACCCGGCCGGCGAAATTCACGGTTGGCGCGACGACCGCTCCCACAACTGGGCTCTTTGGGGTCCAATGGCGTAAGAATGGGACTCCGATCGTCGGTGCCTCAGCAGCTACCTACAACATTCCCAGCACCCCGATCGGCGACAGCGGAGCCTTGATCAGTGCCAGTGTCTATACACTCGCTGGCGTGCTGACGACCACCAACGCCGTGCTTACGGTTGTCCCTGACACCTTCCCACCACTCGCGCAGGCGGCAGCGATCACTCAGATATTTTCAAATGGTAACACTGCCATCCAGGTGGGTGTTACCTTTGATGAAGCGGTTGACCGGAGCACCTTGGTCGCCGGGAACTTCACCGTGAGCAGCGGGACAGCCACCTTTACCATCGCCACGAACAGCCTCGATACGTATGCCGGCGTGCTGCTGAACACCACGGGTCTTGCTGCCGGCGGCAACTATACGGTAAACGTGAAAAACGTGAAGGACCTGAAGGGCAACACGATTGTCACTACCAACGTGGCGTTCACCGTCGGTCAGATCGGCTGGGCGGATGTTGGAATTCCTCCGCGTCCCTCGCAGGTCGTCCCGGTCGGAGCCGATGGGTTCGACATTCTGAACGGTGGGCGCACGGAATGGGCCACTTATGATGAAGTCGCTTTGGTGTATATGAAGAAAACCAATGACTTTGACGTCAAGCTGCAGGTCATCTATGCCGAACCCTCCAGCCGCTGGGCTCGGATAGGTCTCCAGGCCCGCAACGCGCTGGACGCGGGTGCGGCGCCCATAAGCCCTGCATGTGCCAACCCGCCGGTTGGGACAAATATAAGCGCGTATGCTCAGACGCACGTGAATCCGAACGAAACATTGGGTAGTTCCGGCGTATGGGATCCGAATGATCCAGTTCAACCTACCCAGACTACTCCTAACAATGGCCACGAACAGAATTGTCGTCTAGCCAATGGGGCTCAGACCACCGGTTGGGGCACAGGCGTTGCCGGAACCCCTGTTTATCCGAATGAATGGCTCCGCTTGCGGCGAGAAGGCACCAATATTTTCGGTTACCGTGGCGATGACGGTGTAAACTGGATCGCCCAGGGTAGCGTGTCACTCACCGACCAGACCAACGTTATGTATGTCGGCCCATCGATGTCGGTCGAAACCGGAAACCTTGGATGGGGGGCCGGCTACGATGTGTATTGCGCGGCGTTCAATCCCGTATATGCCCGGCTCTTCGTCGCCGAATTTCGTAACTTCAGCGATGTCGCCGTACAGCCGAGCAATCCAACCATCGCCCAAGTGGGTGCGAACGTTGTCGTCACCTGGACAACCGGTGTGCTGCAATCCTCGCCCACACTGACTCCCGCTGCGTTCCTTGATGTGCCGGGCGCTGTGTCGCCTTCATACAGCACCCCAGCGACCGGAGCGCCCAAGTACTTCCGCGTCCGCGGCGGCAACTAAGAAAATTAATTGATTCACAGGGACCGGGCGAAAGCCCGGTCCCTTTTTTTGTCCGTTGACAGGGCGCGAAACGCTCTGGTACAAACCGTGCCTATCCGGTTGGCTGACAAAGTTGGTTTGGCATCGCGTGCTTAATTCCGGTAGGGCCGCGCTGCTGCGCGGCCCCAACATCACGGCGGCGCGGCAGCGGCGCCCTACCGTCATTATCAGCCAAACGGATAGGCAGTGGGTACAAACCGAGTAGAACCAGTGAAACATAACTTAGCGCCGGCTGGGATCTTCGGATCGGTTTGGCTGGGTTTCCTCCTTGCCATCGCGCTGCCCGGTTTTCTCG
>JANOHH010000822.1:0-5155 GCA_031406395.1 Verrucomicrobiota bacterium
GGTGGGTGCTGGCGACGATTTACTCCGTGCCGGTCTGGCTGATCGGCTTTTTTGCGAACCGCGATCTGGGTTGGCGGGCGAGTTGGCGGCTGGCTGGCGCGGCCCTGTTGCCGGGCGCCTTCGTGATGATCCTGGGCCTCTCGTTTTACGATCTGGGAGCGTTTGATCTGGTGCGGCTCAGCTTTGTCTTCGTTGCGCACTTGGTGGTCGGCTGGATTTATCTCGGGGTAAGTTTCTTTTTCATACCGCAGCTCGCCAACCTGACAAAACCCAAAGCCAATCCGTTCGATTCCGAGAAGCAGTAAGCCGCGGTTCGCAATCAGTCCGACAGCCACTTTGCCGATCACCCGGCGGGCGGCGAATCGCTGGCCGTCAAAGTTCACGCCAGTTGAGCCCGAATTCCGAAATACAACTTCGCGCTGCGGTGGTAGGGTCATCGCAGCGCGATGACCTCGCCCGCGTCCAGCGGGCGAAACGAATTGTGCCGGAAGGTACGAATTCAAAAAGCCGTTCCGCGCCTGATACGGCGCGGGGTCATCGCAGCGCGATGACCCTACCGACTGCGGAGTTCGGGTTTGGTCGGCGCGGGCATTTTTGCCATGGCCGTATCCAGCAAGTGATACGTCTGCTCCAAATCGTCGAACGAACGATGCACCCAGCGGCTGCCCCAGTAAAAATTACAGCTCGTCTCCGCCGTCAGCAAATGGTCGTAAGCGCGAACCATTAACTGGCGCACCTCGTCCGCGTTGGCCAGCTTGTCCGCCTGCTGATCAAACGTCTTTTTCAACTGCCAATAGTAATCGCTGGTGCGACGAACTTCGTCCCAACCCTTTTTCTGCAACAACGATCCGGTCCATTGCGTGAAGTCACCGCCCCACTGGTGTTCTGTGTTCCAGGCTCCGCGATGCACTTCCACTTCTTCAGTCGGCGGAAAGCGGCGCAGGTATTCGCTGATATGGATGGGCGTGAAGCCGAGCGTGCCCGCGCGGTAACGCTCCAGGATCGGCAGATAAAAGAAACCCCAGAAGCCGCCCTCCACCTGCGCGGTGCGAAACCAGCCGCCGTTCTCGCCGTCCGTCCAAGTCGTCACCAGGGCCGGGAAATCGCAGTGCTTGGTGCGCTCGAGGACTTCGTTTTGAAACCAGCCCGGGTCGAGGCCGGAAAGTTGGGCGTTGGATAAATCCCGATCCCGCGGCACGACGATGATCTCCGCCCCACCGTAACGCGCCAGGTACGGGCGATAACGCAACTCCTCCCAGCGCATCTCGCGCTTCGGCTTGAGATAGATGGAATCCACGAGGACGTATTTGAAACCGTGCCGCGCCAGCATCGGAATCATTTCCATACAGAAACCCATCTCCGGCGGCCAAAACCCATTGAAGGTGTCCCGCCCGAGCAGGTGCCGGCCCAAGCCTTTCCACCAATCCGTCTGCGCGTCCCAATCGGCCGGCGGGGTCAGCGGATAAACCGGATGATACAGTCCGCTGCCGACGAACTCGATGTTGGCGCAGCGAAAGCGATGCATGAAATCGGCAATGTCCACCACGTCGCCAAACGTTTCGCGCAAACCGGGATCTTCCAATTGTTTGAGCAGCGTGCCGGAGAAACTCAGGTGCAGCCGTGCCACGTCCCAATAGCGGTCCAGCATTCGGGTGACGCGATCATAGCACCAAAGGATTTGCTTGGCCTCCCAGCGCTCGTCGGAATTATGCAGGGCCACGAGGTTGCCCAGCGGTTGGTGCATGTGGAGGCCGAGGGCGTGAAAGACTTCAGGCATAAATTTGATGGCTGATCTGGTTACCGTTTCCGCACCATTGATTTAAGGGTATTGTGCGCCCGTTCCATTCACGGGCTTTGAAGTTTGCGTCCCTGGAAGTGTTGCTTTCGCCTTCGCTTTTTCTTTCGCAGACGTTTCCACCACTTCCACCGCCACCATCCCTTCCGGGCGAAATACCATGCTGCTCATCGGCGGCAGAGTGAATTCCGCTGAATACGGTTGGTTATGCCAATCCACGTCCTCGGACAGCACGCCGCCCAGGTTGCCCACATTGCTCCCCGCATAAGCCGCCGCGTCGCTGTTCAGCAACTCGAGCCATTTGCCGGGGCGCGGCAGGCCGATCCGGTATTGCTGCCGGGTCACGGGGGTGAGATTCAAAATCACCACCACTTCGCTGACCCGATCCACAGCGCGCCGCACAGAGGAAATGACACTGTTCAGATTGTCCGGCGCATCCATCCAGGAAAAACCCTCCGGCTCGAAGTCCGATTGCCACAAACCCGGTTCGGCCAGCCATCGCAGTCCTTCAGGCGCGAGGAACATAGCAGGGCGAGATTAGTGGACGACGACGCAGAAGGGAAACCTTTCCGGCAACCCTTGCCCAGCGAGCTCCGCTCGCCGCAGGGCTTGATCAAGCGCGTTCGTTTCATTCGGATTCGGTTTGACTGGGTTTGACTGGGTTTGACTCGGTCGCCTTGAGCGCCGTTTCCACCGGCGGTTCGGGCGGCAGGCCGTAAATTTCGTGAATCCGGCGCCGGCGCTCTTCCGGGCTGATCCAGTCCTCGAGGATCCACTCGCGCACCGCCGGATTCATGGCCCAGTGCTCGAACTGCTCCACCACCTCCGCCTCGGTCTTTTCGCGCTCCCGTTCCAGCCGCTCCCGCTCCATGTTCAACCGCGCGCCGCTGTGGTCGCCCCGCCGCAATTCCACGATGTCCTGGCACAGGCCGCGCAAGGCGCGCAGCTTTCGACGAAAATCCTCGTTCACTGCGCCGTTCCACCCTGCCAGCGCGGCGGCGTACCGCGCCGCCAGCACCGTGGCCAGATGATCCGTCAACCGCCCGTCCGTCACCGCCGCAAGTTCGGTGGCATCGACCGCCAGTTCCCGGGCCTGGACCAATGCCTCCTGCCGCGCCTGCCATTCCGCAAAGCCGCCCGTCCGCCATTCGCACAAGTTTTGTTTGCTGATGGCCGCGCCCTCAAAGTCCTTGGCCAAAACCTGCGTGACGTGCGGCAGCGCGTTGAGCCACGCGAGGAGTGAGCCGCCGGGCTCGCCGTCCTGCAACCGGCGGTTCAGTTCTTCGCGAATGTCCCGGGGCAGTCGGGCGATTTTTCCGTTTCGAGCCATAAGTTTAATGTTTTAACTGTTGTTAAACCCCGTGTTACGCATGATTCAAAGATCACTGCTTTCTGCCATCTGCCTTCCGCTATGCTCCATCTTCAATCCTCCATCCTCGCGTTGGACGTTGGTAGGGACGCCGCGCTGCGGTGTCCGGACAGCGCAGCGCGCTGTCCCTACCCACGATCTTGGTCCGCGTAAATCTGTGCTCATCCGCGGTCTCACTTTGGGAGGATCAATTGGCCGGATGGTTCCAATTCATCCACGTCGGCGAACATAACCTGGCGCAGCAGCGCAATCCGCTCCGCATTGGAGTACCGGCCCTCCCGCTCGGCCACCGCCTCCAGCCGTTGCGACAGCCGCTCATAGCCATCGCCTCGTGGCGGCCGGGCCAAAGCCATTCGTTTTCGATGCATAGAGCTCATGATTGTTTCATTTCGGCGCGCTGCCAAAGAGCGCGAGCCGCGCTTGCGTCAGTTTCTCGTCTTCCAGGTCCGTCCATTTCGCTTGGCCGGCTCTTCGCTCGCGCTCCACGAACGCCTCCAATTGCTGGGAAAGCCGAGCGTAAACGCCGCGCGCGGCTGACGGGACCGATCCTGTTCGACGCGGTTTCATTTTTGGTTCGAGCTGCTTGGAGTTCGGCTCATGGCCGATGCGCTAGATTTCGCAGCCGACCGCCCAACCGCTCCAGCTCCGTGCTGAGGCGTGCCATCTGCGCCTGCTGTTGCTGGCAATACAGCGTCACCTGTCGCAGCGTTTGCACTGTGGCCGCGTGTTGCTGAGTTATAGCCGCCGTGAACGCGGCCAGTTCCGGGCGCAGATCCACCACCGGCGGCAATGCCATCCGCTCGCGCGGAGAGGCCAGTGGTGAAACAACTGCGGCGGGTGTGCCGCTCGTCACTTCTGCGCTGGGCGGTGCGCTGGGTGTGCCGCTGGTCACCGGCGGGCGGAACTCGGCCAACGGCATTCCCTCGTCCCCTCCCGCATCGGGGGCCTGGCTTTCCGCGATGACGGTTTCCGTTGGGAGGGGTGGCGGGATTGTTTGCGCGCGTAGCTCGCGCACATCCGCCGCGATCTCTTTCATCGGTGTCCTTCAAGGCGTGCGCGGCGCGGGTGGCCGGCCCGCGGACTCGCAGCAGGGTTGGATTCATAGGAGGCGACGGTAGCGGAACTGCTTTTTGATGTGGGCATGGTGATAGCGCCCCGGCGAGGTGGCGGCCATCAAGCCGTCATAGATTTCCGGGGGCACGGCGTCATACGCATAGACGGCCCCGGAATGGAACTCGATCGTGAGCGTCGCGTCCCACACTTCGTAACTCGCCGCGCGCAGATTCGTTGATTGCAATGCTGTGTCCAACATGCGCGCATTTTAGGCGGGAATAAATGCGCGCGTAAGACTGGCAAATACCACGGCATTTGCCGGGTGGTCGGAAAACACCGCGCTATTTGCCGCGTAATTGCCCCTCCCACGAGCTTGGCTTGTCGTCCTTGGGTAGAAACGGAAACAGCTTGTGAAATACGGCACCAGCCTCGCGCCGCGCATCATACCACTTGGTTACATCGCGCCACTTCGGCCGCGAGAGCTGCTTTGTCTCCCACACGGCGGGAAATCGGTTTTGCCTGGGATCAACAATCTGCAAGGCCGTGAACCGACTCAATAATCGCATGGCAGCCAACCTCGTCAGGTTGGCTCTCCAATCTGTGGTTTTACGACCCCGCCCGTCGGGCCGGGCAACCCCCGGTGGTTCATTTTCCTTCAGCCACAGGGCGAACTCCTTTACCAGTTGCGCGTTCGTGAACTCACCCCACTCAATCCGGATCATCAAATCCTCCTTACCACCCGGAGCGACAAAGTTTGGGCAGACCGCCCGCAATTTGTGGCCCGAATGATGCAATTCACGCAAGGACGATGGCGCTTCGCCAAAGACTTCCTTATAGGGCCTGGGTTTGAACAGCTTCGTCATGACCGAAGTTTCAACTTGCTCCAAGCGGCGAAAGCCGGGGAGATCCATGTTTTTCTTGGCCGACCAGGCGGCGGT
>JANOHH010000831.1:0-1453 GCA_031406395.1 Verrucomicrobiota bacterium
CGCGTTCTCATCGTCGATGAACCGACGCGGGGCGTGGACGTGGGCGCGCGCGAAGAGATGTTCACCCTCATCCACCGGCTGGTCGAGCAGGGTATGGCGGTCATTCTGATTTCATCGGACTTGCCCGAAGTGATGAATCTCTCCCATCGGCTCGCCCTTTACCGCGCTGGCCGGATCGTGCGAGAAACCGCGGCCCAGGAAATTACCCCCGAGGAAGTCATGGCTGAACTGACCCGCAACTGAAACGCGCGATGAAAGCGAATTTCCAATCTCTCCGCCCGGTGTTGCCCTTGCTCCTCGCCATCGTCGTCCTGTTGGGCCTGTTCCGCATCTGGGTGCCGCAATTTCTCGGGGCGGAAAACCTGCTCGACCTCGCCCAGCAAATTTCCGTGAACGCCATTCTTGCGTATGGGATGACGCTGGTGATTCTCATCGGCGGCATTGATCTCTCGGTCGGGGCCGTGGTTGCGCTCATCGGGACCGTGACGGTAGCGGTGCTGGCCCGCGGCGGACTGGCGGCGGGTTTGCTCGCGGGATTTGGGATGGCGACGCTGTTCGGCGCCATCAACGGCGTCTGTGCTGCCCGCACGCGGATGCCGCCGTTCATCATCACCCTGGCCACGATGCTGGTGGCCCGGGGCGTCGCGCTGCGTTTCAATGAAGGTCGTCCGCTGGCCGTTCCCGATACGGAAAAACTGTTTCTCGCCTTGGGCAACGCGCGGATCTTCGGTTTCCTGCCCGTGCCGGTGCTATTGATGCTCGCGGCGTTTGCCGTGACGGCGGTGTTGTTGCATCGCACGCGCTTCGGTCAACACCTTTATGCGATCGGCGGTAACCGCGAAGCCGCCCGCTTCACCGGCATCCCGCTCGCCCGCAACGAAGTGATCGTCTATGTGATTTGCTCCTTGCTGGCGGGTCTGGCCGGCATGGTTCACGCCTCGCAACTTTACTCGGCGGAGCCGGCTTCCGGCCAGGGCTTCGAGTTGAACGCCATTGCCGCCGTCGTGGTGGGGGGCACCAGTTTTACCGGCGGCATCGGCACGATGCGCGGCACGTTGATCGGCGCCATCATCATCGGAATTCTCGACAAAGGGCTCAACCAGGCGGGCGTTCACTTCTCCTTGCAATACATGGTCAAAGGCCTCGTGGTGCTAGCGGCGGTGTATCTCGATGTGCGACGCCGGCGGCAATAAACCAGCTTCGTAGCCGCCGACGTGAGGAGGCGGATGGGGACTGAGCCGCAAGGGTTCCGCCTCCTTACGTCGGCGGCTACGGTTCGTTAAGCCGTGACGCTTGCCAAACCGTCGACGGCAAGATACTTCAAGGTAGTCGCCACGTCTGGCGGACCGGAACTTGGCCACACGGAAAATGAAGCTCGACCGCGAACCAGCCACAAACATGAACTTGAGGATTCCCCTTCTGTCTTTCGCCGCGCTGCTGCTGCTCACCAGTT
>JANOHH010000835.1:0-3213 GCA_031406395.1 Verrucomicrobiota bacterium
GATCGCCCGGAAAAATGTTTTCCGACTTAACCCGCGGGTGCGACCTTTCGAAGCCATCTTCGTCCCGCCGGAACCTCCGCAAGTCAGTTTGCAGGGAGTTATGACCATCCTCGGGCCGCGCCAAGTGTTGCTGAAGATTCAAACAAAAATCAAACCCGGGACCGCCGAAGTCTCGTGGATCCTTGGCGAAGGACAATCTCGCGAAGGAGTCGCGGTCACGAGAATTGAAGTTGAATCCGGAACGGTTTGGTTCACGAATCACGGCGCAGAGCGAATCCTTAAGATCAAAGAATGATTTCAACACCGAGCCGGCACTCGGATCGGCATGGAGTTCAACTCACCGCCCACTTCAGGATCGCCTTCTGCGCGTGGAGGCGATTTTCCGCCTGTGTAAAGATCGTGTCGGCGTTGGCTTCAAAGGTTTCGTCGTCGATTTCCTTGCCCCGATACGCGGGCAGACAGTGCATGACGAGCGCGCCGGGTTTGGCCAATTTTACGAGCGACTGATTGATTTGATAACCCTTCAGCGCCTTGAGCCGAGCGGCGGACTCAGCTTCCTTGCCCATGGAAACCCAAACATCGGTGTAGAGCACGTCCGCACCGCGCGCCGCCGCTTTCACATCTGCAGTGCAAATGATCTTGCCGCCCGCGCGTTTGAGCAATGCGGTCGCGGGCTGGAATCTCTTGGGTGCCGCGATACGGAGTTCAAAACCAAGCTTGGCCGCTGCAAAAATCCATGACACTGCCACGTTGCACGCGCCGTCGCCGATAAACGCGACGACCTTGCCTGCGATTGATCCCAGCTTTTCCTGGATCGTCTGGATGTCCGCAAGAATCTGACACGGATGTTCCTCGTCGGTGAGGGCGTTGATGGTGGGAATGCCGGAGAACTGCGCAAACTCCTCCACGTCCTTCTGGGCGAACGTGCGGAAGACCGCGCCATGCAACATGCGGCCCATGACGCGCGCCGTGTCCTTGATCGGCTCCCCGCGTCCCATCTGAATGTCGGCCGCGCTCAAGAACATTGGTCGCCCGCCTAGCTCGGCAACGCCCACCTCAAACGAGACGCGCGTGCGCGTGGACGATTTGGAGAAAATCAACGCCCAAGTCTGCCCCGCCAACGGTTGCGTCGGGTGCCGACCGCGATCGCGCTTCATCACCACCGCATCGGCCAGGATTTTCTCCATGTCCGGCCGCGCCAGCTTTTCAATGCTTAAAAGATGTTTCACAATTCAATTCAACAAGAGCATATTTTGCCCACGCTCGAGGTAACAGCTCCATTAGGAGCGCCATGTTTATAGCAATCATGCCGCTATCGCCTCAAGCTCCGTCAGGAGCGGCATGGAATTGCTCATACGCGAATCACTCGACCGGCTTGAATATGTATCGCTCATCGTGGGGCACAGCAAAACGATCAAGCAACGTCAGATATTCGTCTCGAAATGATTTCCGTGAGTGATGGCGCTCTTGATTCTGGATGTAGCGAATAACTGCTCCCAACTGCGAGTGAGAATAAGAAAATGCCCCAAAGCCTTGCTGCCACGAGAACCGTCCGTTCACCCACCGACTCCGGTTGATGTGGTTGGTCGAGCCGGTTTTGATGTCACCAACCACATCGGAAAGAGCCATGTCCGGCTTCTGTCCAGCTAAAATATGAATATGATCCGGCATGGAATTGATCGCGATCAATTTTTGCTTTTGTCGGGTAACGATTCCGGTGATGTATTTGTGCAACTCCTCCTTCTTCTCGCGCGGGACGATACTCTGCCTGCCTTCGACGGCGAACACGACATGAGCGTAAATTTGGGTGTAGGTATTAGCCATTGGCTTTTGCATGTCGCTCCTACGGAGCTTTTCGTGTCTGTTGCTGTATTCTATAAACATGGCGCTCCTAGCGGAGCTAGCCACACACCGACGGGACGATTTGAGCCATTCGATTATGCAATTCCAGTTCCATTAGCACCAACCACGCTAGCCATGTTCGCTATCCCAGCTCCGTTAGGAGCGGCATGTTTATAGCAATGACACGCTCGCCGGCTCAAGCTCCGTAGGAGCGACATGTTAGCCCATCCCATCCTGCGGCCCGCCCCAAATCAAACCACCAGCTTAGTGACGACCAATTCGAGAATCCGTAGCCCCTCTTCTGCTTCCCCGCGCGTCAGATTGAGCGCCGGGAGCAGCCGGAGAATGCTCGCGCCCGCCGGGATGACCAGCATTCCGGCCGCGTGCAACAAATTCGTGAGCCGCACCGCCTGCGACTTGCCGGGATCGCCCGGCAGGTTCGGAATCCCCGTCACAAACTCGATGCCGATCATCAGGCCCAAGCCGCGAACATTTTGAATAACTCCCGGATACGTTTGCGCGAGCCGCTCCAGTCCCGCCATGAGAAATTCGCCCGCCGCCCGGGCATTCGCTTCCAGCTTCTCTTGCTCGATGACTTCGAGAATCTTCAAGGCCACCGCGCAGGCCAATGGCGATCCACCGTAGGTCGTGCCATGCGTCCCGGCGCTCAACAAATCGGCATACGGGGCGCGCACCCAAAATGCGCCCATCGGGAAGCCACCGCCGAGTGACTTGGCCATCGAAATACCGTCAGGAAGAAATGCGTCGCCGCCCGGCACGCCTTCCAGAATGCGCTGGAAGCTTTGAAACCGTCCGCTTCGAAAATGTCCGCATTGCACGCTGTCCATGAGTAGCAACAACTTCTTCTCATCACACAACGCCCGCAGGCCGAGCAGGTATTCCGGCGTCGCGGGGGTGACGCCGCCTTCGCCCTGGATTCCCTCAATCATGATGGTGGCCGTGGCGGGAGAAATGGCCGCCCGCATGGCGGCGAGATCGTTGAACGGCACATGCCGGAAGCCGGACACCATCGGTTCGAAGCCTTTCTTCACCTTGTCCTGGCCCGTGGCCGCGATGCCCGCCAGCGTCCGGCCATGGAACGAATTGATCGTCGTGAGGACTTCGAAGCGACCCTCATCGTGGCCAAACTTTCGCGCGAGTTTGAACAAACCTTCATTGGCCTCCGCGCCGCTGTTGCAAAAGAAGCATTTGCCCGGACCCAGGAGTTCAACCAGCGCCTGCGCCAGCCGCCCCTGCGGCTCCTGATAATACAGATTGGAAATATGAACGAGCTTCTTCGACTGCGCCACGAGCGCTTCCGTGATGGCCGGATGGGCGTGACCGAGCGCGCAGACGGCGATACCGCCGCCG
>JANOHH010000864.1:0-3826 GCA_031406395.1 Verrucomicrobiota bacterium
CAAGAGCAGTGACGAGGCGCGAAACGTGTCCGCAAAACCGGCGTGTTCATCGAGCAACTTGGCCGCCTTCTGATGCGGCAAACAGATGACCCCGTCCGCCACGGTCGTAAGTTCATCGAGGCCCTGTCGGGCGTGGCGTTGTCGCTGATTGCCTTCACAAGCAAACGGCAACGTGACAAAAGCCAGCACCAGTGCGCCGCTTTCACGCGCAGCGCGCGCCAGCACCGGGCTCACTCCCGTGCCCGTGCCGCCGCCCAGCCCCGCCAGCAAAAACACAACTTCCGCACCGGCGCAGGCCGCCTTCAACCGTTCGAAATGCTCCTCGGCCAGTTCGCGCCCCCGCTCGGGATCACCGCCCGTTCCCAAGCCGAGCAACCTTTTGCCTTCGAGCTGAATGGCCTCGGCGACCGGCGACACCACCGAAACATCCGTGTTGACGGCCACGAGTTTTGCGCCGGGGAAATCTTCCGCTGCCAACTGCCCAGCCATCGTGATGCCGGCCGTGCCGACACCGCAAATGGTGACGGCTCGTTTCTTGGTCACCACGAGCGACGGTGGTTGGGAATTGTTTTCAGGGTTCATGGCAGAGAGGGTTAGCGGGGAAGAAGTTTGCTGAAGACACTCTTGAGATTTTGCCCAAGCGTGGGACGGGCCTCGCGCTTGCGAAACTTGAAAGAACCAAACTTGACCAAGCCGATGGCCGTGGCGAATTCAGGTTGATCCAGCGTGGACTTGAGACCGCTTACGGAATTGGTTTTCCCGATCGTGACCGGCAATTCGAGAATCTGCTCGGCGAGCCGCGCAATCTCGGGAATGCGGGCCCCACCACCGCAAAGGAACACACCGGCGCGTAAATATTCCAGCAACCCCGCCGGCGCCAAATCATGCGCGATCAACTGAAACACCTCTTCCAATCGCATGGCCATGATGCGGCGGAGATGCTCGAGGTTGACGGTGTTGAGCGGCAGGCCGATTTCGCTCGTAATATTCATGGTCTGGCCTTTGACCGCATCGTCCACCAAGGCCGAACCATTCTCGATCTTGAGTTGCTCCGCGCGGCCCTGCGGGACTTTCAGGCCGAATGCGAGATCGTTCGTCACATGATCGCCACCAACGGCCAGCACCCCCGTGTGTTTGATGACTCCGCCAGAATAAACGACGTAATCGGTCGTGCCGCCGCCGATGTCAATCACCAGCGCGCCGAGCTCCTTCTGTGCATTCGACAGCACCGCCAGCGAAGAGGCAAGCCCGGTGAACACGACTTCGTTCACTTCGAGCTGTATGCCCTTGACAACGCGGATGGCGTTCTGCAGACGGTTCAAATGGCCGTGCACCACATGCACATCCACTTCCAGCCGCGCCCCCAACATGCCCACGGGATCGGTCACGCCGTCGTGGCCGTCCACCAGAAAATGTTGGCGAATGGCGTGCAACACGGTGTTGTCCTGCGGCAGATTGATCGCCTTGGCGTTCTTCACGACATCCAACACGTCCTCCTCGGAAATCTCACGATCGGCGGAAACCACGGGATGCACCCCGCGATTGTTGAAGCCACGAATATGCCCACCGGTCACTCCGAGATACACGCTGCGGATCTCCACGTCCGCCATCTGTTCCGCCTCGACGATCGCGTGGCGCACATCTTCCTCGACCGCCCGGGCGTCCACGATCTCGCCCTTGCGCACGCCCCGCGCCCGCGCCTGACCGACGCCGATGATGTTGAGCGCGCCGTCGTCATTCATTTCGCCGACCACGGCGCAAACTTTGGAAGTTCCAATTTCAAGCCCGACGATGATAGAGGGTGAATCAAACATTTCTTTTCTTGCTCCGAAGCGGTTTGGGAAGTTTTGGGACCGGCGTGGGCGAGGTGTTCGCGCCCAGCAAACGCAGTGGAATGTTGTTCGCCACGGCGAGATCCAGAGCGACGCGATTGGTCTTCACCTGCGGTAATTTTTCGTAAATCTCCCGCCAGCGACGTAACTGCCGATCCAAATCGTTCAGGGAAAAAGTCACTTCACTCCCCTGCCCGGTCGTCACCACCAAGACATCCGGCGCGCTCACATCAATCTGCCGCAAGTCCACCAAGCCAGCCATCGGCGAGTTGCCAAATTCAAGGATCAACCGTAGACCCGCCGCCACAGGCGCCGAATCAAGTCGCTGGCCCAACTGCAAATTCGCGAGATTGACGCCGGTCAGTACTGGGAACACATCATCCGTCGGTACGGTCGGTTTGGCGCGCTGGCGTGGCGTCATCGGCGGCAGCACGTACCCTTCCGAATCCAGGTGAAAAACCCTAACCTTGACGCCGCCTCCGGCCTGAGTTTGTGCGCCATCAATCCGGGCCACCGCTTCGCGCTCAGTAACCCGCAAGCGGAGCGTTCTCGGTAAAATACGTTCGACCGAAACGGTAGCGATGAAAGGAATCCGCTCCAAGTCACGCTTCACGCGCACGAGATCCAGCGCGAGGAGATTGTCGCCAGGTTTCAGGTTGGCCCATCGGCGCAATTCCGCCGCGGCAATCACGCCGTCGGTTTGTACCTCGACCTCGCGAATGGCAAAGGCCGGGTTCTGATAAACCAACATGTTCAGCGCCCAATCGCCGGCCCGCCACAACACGTAAAGCCCGAATCCCGTTCCCAAAGTCACCCCCAGCGCCAGCACGCCCCACCGGACCCGGGCCTGACGCACCTGGTCGGAACGCAATTTCACGTCCAGCACATGAACGCGACCTAACCGCCGATTAACTTGTTTTCGCCTGGGCCACATTGGTATCAATTCAAAATGCAAAATTAGAAATGAAAAACGCCAAAGCCCCCGAGGCCCGCGCGTACTCTTCCGTTTTTTTTGAATATTGCATTTTTAATTTTTGATTCTCCCGAGCGCCAGTTCCACCATCCGCTGGCACAACTCCGCGTAGCCAATACCGGCGGCCGCGGCCGCCTTGGGCAGCAAACTCGTCTCCGTCATGCCGGGCAACGAATTTACCTCCAGCACCACGGGCTCCCCATTCGCCCGCACCATCACATCCACGCGCGCATAGTCGCGCCCGGCAATCGCTCGGAATGCGCCAACGGCGGCGCGGTGAATCCGCTTCGTCGTCGCGTCATCGAACACGGCCGGGCAAAAGTATTCCGCCGCGCCCAGGCTGTACTTCGTCCGGTAATCATAAATGCCTCCCTTCGGGCGCACTTCGACGATTGGCAGAGGTTGGTCGTCCAGAATGCCAACCGTGCATTCGCGCCCGATGATTTTTTCTTCCATCAACACTTCTGAATCGTGCCGCAACGCTTCGGCCAGCGCGTTCGCCCACTCTTCGACGCGCTCGACAAATTGCAGCCCTACGCTGGAGCCCTGGCGCACCGGCTTGATCACGAGGGGCGGATTCCACCCCATCGGCCAAGGAGTTTTCGCCGTGTCCAGCACCAGCGACCGCGCCGTCGGCACCCCGGCCGCCACACAACGCTGCTTGGTCAGGACCTTGTCAAAACCGATCCGACTCGCCTCTGCATCGCAGCCGGTGTAGGGCACACCCATTTTGTCCAACTCCGCCTGCACCGTGCCGTCCTCGCCGTACGTCCCATGCAAGGCGAGAAAAACGACTTGCGTTCCCGGCGCCAGCCGCCAACCCGGCTCGCGGGGATCCAGTTCATCCACGTGGTGTCCCAAGGACCGCAACGCCGCCGCCACCGCCGTCCCGGAACTCAACGAGACTTCGCGCTCAGCACTCGGCCCGCCCAACATCACGGTGATTTTCAACTTGGGCCTCATCGTTCCAAATCCTGCCCGACAATTTCCACTTCCGTCTGCAACTCGATCCCGCGTTGGG